>DATEUS010000059.1:0-7225 GCA_035282985.1 Candidatus Acidiferrales bacterium | reverse complement strand
CTCGGGCAGTCGCAAGTAGCCCAGCCCGGCTACCCGCCCGGTTTCGTGCAAGGTGAGCCCGATGAAGTCGCGCTCCTGGTCGACGTCGGGGTCGATCTTGTGGGTCAGGTCGCCGGTGCGTTTGTCTTCTTCCAGACCGATGTCGTGGGTGCCGGCCCCGATCCAGATGTCCTCACCATCCGGGGTTTGCCAGGGGCTTTCCCAGAGGCGAAAGTGGTGCCGCTCGATCGCCACCATCAGCGGGTCGGCGCGGGCATAGCCGTAGTCCTGCGGGCGCTCGAACAAGAACAGTTCGCTGATGGGCAACTCGACGTAGACCTGCTTCTGCAGAATGCTGATCAGGATGCGGAGTGCGGCCTCAGTGGGCGTGCGGTCCACCGGCTTCCAGCCCGCCGCCTGGAAGGCTGCCTCCACCTGCTGCCGCGAACCCACTAAGACAAAGTTCACCATATCGCCCGGTGTGCCGTCTCTGTCCTGCACGCGCGTGGGCAGCCGCTGGAGGAACTCAGTGAGTGTGAGCTTCTCTTTCCCCTCGGCAGCAGTCAGGGGCGCGGCCCACATGACGACTGCCAGCAGCAACATCCCCATACGTTTCAGGTACGGCATTGGTCGGTCCCCGTCCGGTTAGATTCAAGGGCGGGGGCTAGGGTTGAACCGGACTGACGGCCTCGAACCGGCGACTGCCGGCGCTCCAGCGGTAATGGGCTGACTTCCGGGCCGCAGGCTCTCCGTCCTCCCGACACTCGGTTTCGGCGCCGACTTCCGTCAGATGACCAGCAGCATCGCGGCGGTAGTCCATCTGGCTGGCGCAGGCTACCTCGGAATCGCCTTCGACATCGTCGTGGTAGTACTCTTCGCGAACACGCTCGAGCGACAAGGCGAGTTCTTCTTCGGGCAGCAGCAGCAAGAGCCGACGCTCGACATTCCAAGCGGTGGGGCCGTCGCAACAAGGGTTGTCACTGGAGTTTGTCGCTACCAGCTCGACCAGTTGCCCCTTGGCGAGTGGGAAAGTCTGGGAGAGCTCCAGGTGGTAGAGATCCGAGCAATTGTCGCAGTCCTCCGCTACCGGAAGCAGGTGCAGGCGGCCGCTGCTCGGCTCGAGTGTCAGCACCGCCGGGCGCTCATCGTAGTACTGCGCGTAGTCGGGCCAAGTCGAGCCGCAGCGGTAGGCAAGAACCAAGGTCAGTTTATCCCCGTTGCTCAGTTGAAAGAGAGTGCGCGCCGACCAACGGGCTGTACCTTCGGCAACCGTCCCCCAGTGCTCGATTACCTCGCCGCAGGCCACGCGGAATTCCTCGGGGAGGAGATCAATGAGCAATTGTTCGACGCCGGACGGCAGTGCTTGAGCCGGCGCTGCACCGGGCCCCGCCAGTGAGACTTCAAGGCTCTGCCGGACTTGTTCAGAGACCTGGATGACGTGTGCCGGCTGCGGCAGGTTCACCCGCGCTGAGGCCGCTGGGACGAGCCCCAGCCAAAGGCCCGCGCTGCAGAGACACAAGATACGCAGGAAGGATGAAGATAGAGAAGAGCCGCCGCGGCCTAGTAGAAGAGGTACTTGCGCCATTTTTCCTCCGCACGGCCGAGTTGGCGCATCAGGTGGCGGTTGGTGTGAAGGTTGTAGGGGCGCGGCCGGCGGATGAGCTGCAGCCCCGCCTCCTCCGGGGTGCGGTCGCCCTTAATGTTGTTGCAGCGGTAGCAGGAAGCCACCAGGTTGTCCCAGGAGGTCGTGCCGCCGCGGGAGCGGGGCGTGACGTGGTCGAGAGTGAGTTCGGAGGCCGGGCAGACACGCCCGCAGAACTGGCAGGTGTTGCGGTCGCGCAGCAAAATGTTCTTGCGCGAGAGAGCACGGGTCTGCATGGGGATGCGCCGGTATTCGAGCAGGCGGATGACCGAAGGCACGGACAGGGTCAGGGAAGGGGAGTGCACCACGGCGTGGTTCTCCTCTTCGGTGCGCGCCACGCCCTTGAGCACCAGCACAATCGCCCGCCGCGCGGCGGTGATGTGGATGGGCTCGTAGGTGGCATTGAGCACCAGCACCGGCGTGTGCATCACTCCGTTTCCGTTGGTCGCACCCACGTCAAATCTCCTGCACGACTCGCGCCACCGTGGCTGCGGTAACACGAGCCGCCCCGGCCCGCTTCAGCACCCGGGCACAGGCATTCAGTGTAGCACCAGTTGTGCACACATCATCTAGTATTAAGATGCGGGCAGAGTCAAGTTTGGCCTCGCAGCCAAAGGCGCCGCGGACGTTCTCCGCTCGTTGTAAGGGGGTGAGGCCGGTCTGGGAGGGAGTGTCCTTCACCCGACGCAGCCAGCCGCCTTCAACCCGTAGCCGGACCCACCGGCTCAGCTCAGCAGCGAGCAGTTCTGCCTGGTTATACCCGCGGGCGCGTTGCCGGCGGGGGTGGAGGGGCACCGGAACCAGCGCGTCCACTTCGGCCAGTTCCGGGTGCTGGTGCAGCAGAATGGCCAGCCACTGGCCCAGTGGCCGGGCCAGCGGACGCACCCGGCCGTATTTCAGCAGCACGATGAGCTGTCGCAGCTCGCCGTCATAGGCGCCGAAGGCGCGCAGACAGTCGAAGACTGTCTCCTCCTGCCGGCAGGGGCCGCAGAGGGAAATCCCATCGGGTGAGGCTACGGCGGCCGAGATCGGCTGCTGGCAGCGGTCGCAGGAGGCCAGGAGTTCGAGCGGGCGCACGCGCCCCAGGCAGCCCGGGCACACAGGCACCCGCGAGGCGGTGGTCAGCGGCTGGTCGCAGAGACGGCAGCGAGCCGCCAGCAGCACACTCGCCAGTCCATCCAGACCGGAGCGAAAGGAGGAGTTGAGGCTGGCGAGGAAGACAGACGACCTGCTTGCTTTTGGGGGTGGCGACGTTGTCGGCGGTTCCGCGGCTGGGTCGGCCTCGCTAGTGAAGGCGAACCTCTCGGCGAAAAGACTTCAGAGCAAGCCCTGTTCCTGCTTCTCCTGGCAGGCGATGCAGTGGCGCGCCCAGGGCACGGCCTCCAGGCGCTTCTGCTGCACCTCTTCGCGGCAATGGACGCAAGTGCCGTAGCCGCCATTCTTGATGCGCTCCATAGCTTCGTCCACCAACTGCAGGATGAAGCGCTCGTGGTTGGACTGGCTGAAGAGGAACTCTTTGGTGTAGGAGTTGGCGGCCTTGTCGGCGATGTCCTGGGTGGCGTCGTCGCTGGCCCGGCCCTCTTCTTCGGCCAGCGCCATCATGTGCTGGAGCTCTTCGCGCTTCGCTTCCAGCTTCTTCTTGTAATAGTCCAGGCGCTTCTTCTCCATTGGCATGGCCCTCAGACGGCTTCTTCGTCTTCAAGCAAACGGGAAATTCTAGTCGGGGGCTTCGATTCTGTCAAGATGACCTGGCGTCTGGAATAGCCTCCTCACATGGTATCCCCCTGTTAAGTTTGGCCTCGGCAGGGCCTCGTCAACGCTCTCACAGCGGGCTCGCGCCGGCAAGCTTGACAATGGCCGAGAGTGGACTTATAAGCGGAGCCAGGGGGAAGGGTAGACCGCCGGTAGGGGATGTTCCCGGCCACCTTCCGCAGGAGGGACGTCGCAGCCATGAAACAAAAACTGTCTTGGATTGTGGTGGTGTGCCTGTTGCTGAGCGTGTCGCTGGCAGCGCAAACATTTCGCGGAACAATTCTGGGCACGGTGACCGACCCGACCGGTGCGCTGGTGCCGGACGCACGGGTGACGGTGAAGAACCTCAACACCGGCCTCGTGCGTGAGACGCAAACGACCAACGATGGCAGCTACTCGGTCCCGGAGCTGTCCATCGGCCCCTACTCGGTGACCGTGGAGAAGGAAGGGTTTCAGACTTCGGTGGTGGACCGTGTCACGGTGGAAGTGGCCGCCGAGCGGCGCGTGGACGTCAGCCTGCAGGTGGGCGAAATCACGCAACGGATTGAAGTCTCCGCCGCCACCCTGCCCCTGGTGGAGACCACCAGCAACGTGCTGGGCGGGACGCTGGAGGCGCGCCAGGTGGAGGAGCTGCCCATCAACGGGCGCGATTTTTCCAAGTTGCTCATCATGGTGCCGGGTGCGGCCGGCGAGCCCAACGCCGGCGGCGACTCCCCGGGCTCCTTCGGGCTGTTCAGCGTCAACGGCAACCGCGGGCGCTCCAACAACTTCCTGCTCGACGGCACCGACATGAATGACGGCTATCGCAACCTGCCCTCCATCAACCAGGGCGGGGTGTTCGGCACGCCGGGGACGGTGCTGCCGGTCGAATCCATTGCCGAGGTCCGCATCCTCTCCAACTTTGAGCCCGAGTACGGCCGCAACTCAGGCTCGGTGGTGAATATTGTCACCAAGAGCGGCACCAACGACTTCCATGGGAGCCTGTTTGAGTTTTTCCGCCACGACAGCCTGAACGCGCGAAACTTTTTCAACCAAGGCGTCCCCCAGGACAAGTTCAACAACAACCAGTTCGGGGCCTCGGTCGGCGGGCCGCTGGTGAAGAACCGGACCTTCTGGTACTTCACCTACGAGGGCCAGCGGGAGAAGCTGGGCGTGACTTCAGTGAACGCCGTGCCCACGCTGGACGATTACGCTCTCGCCATCGGGGAGTTGCAGGGTCTGCCCGCCGGGACCCCCGCGCCGGGCTGCACCACTTCCATCATTGATTGCCTGCGCAATAACCAGGCCGACGTGAATGAAGTCATTTTCAACCTGTACGATTTTTGCAACGGCAACGGCGGCTGCTCGGGCGGCCCTGATGTCTGGCCGCTGGCGAACATTCCAGGAGCGGCGTCTGGCGATCTGAATTCGATTTCCAGCGCCGAAGCCTTCAACGACGCCGACAGCTTGATCATCAAGATTGACCACAGCTTCAGCGACGCCAACCAGATCAGCGGCCGCTATTTCTTCGGCGACAGCGAGCAGAGCTTCCCGCTGGGGCTGGGCGCCGGGAACAACCTGCCCGGCACCAATACTTTTTCTCCCATCCGGGCGCAACTAATCTCCGTCAGCGACGTGCACGTTTTCAGCGGCGGCACTCGCGTCAACGAGGCACGCTTCGGTTGGAACTTCTACCAGCAGGACTTTCTGGCGGCCAACCGCGACGTTTTTGGCAACCCCAATGACACTTTCGGCCTCAACAACGGCGTCACCGACGAGCGCGATTTTGGCCTGCCCACCATATTCGTAGATGGCTTTGCCACTTTGGGCTCGTCCGCCTATGCCAATCCGCGCGGCCGCGACGACACCAACTGGCACTTCATTGACAATGTCTCCTGGAAGACGGGACGCCACGACCTCAAGTTCGGCTACGAGTTCCGGCGCACCACGGTGGACTCCTTCTACGACGCCCTCTATCGCGGACAACTCGGGTTCGACACTCTGACCGATTTCCTCGGCGGCAACATCGGGGACGGGCGACTGGCCACGGGGGTCAGCGACCGCGAGACGGCCCAGAACTCCCACGCCCTCTACGTCCAGGACAGCTTCCGCTGGCGGTCGGATTTCACCCTCAATCTCGGGCTGCGCTGGGAGTATTTCGGGGTTCTCAGCGAAAGTCGCAACCGCTTCAGCCGCTATGACCCGGGGGTGGGGCTGTTCCATCCCGACAAGCTCTACCCCGAGGACTGGAACAACTTCAGCCCGCGCCTCAGCTTTGCTTGGGACATTGGCGGCAAGGGGAAGACCGTGGTGCGCGGCGGTTTCGGCGTCTTCTACGACATCTTCTCACAGGACTTCTTCACCGGGCAGATTCCGTGGAACTGCTTCCTCTGTACGGGCGTCGCCTATAACGCAATCGAACCGGACCCGGTATTCCTTTCGCTCACGCCCGTGGCGCTCGTCGAGGGGATATTCGTGTTCGACCCCACCACAACTGGCCCTGGCACACCGGATACCCTCGAAGTTTTCACGGTGGACGATATCCGCACGCCCTACGTGTACAACTTCAATCTCAACCTCCAGCAGCAACTGGGACAGAACACTGTGGTGCAAATCGGCTATGTAGGTTCGGCGGGTCGCAAACTCTACCGCACCCGTGACATCAACCAGCCTGACCAGGCGGCGATTGATGCTAACGACCCGGTGGGCGGCTGCTGCGTGCCGCGGCCGTTCGACTCTGCCGCCGTGTTGAGCCCGGTGGCGCCCAACCCCCCCTTCTTTGTGAACCAGGTAGAGACATCATCGAACTCCAACTACAACGCCCTTCAGGTCGTCTTCCGGCAGCAGAACTGGCATGGGTTCACCCAGCAGGCCATGTGGACCTGGTCGCACTCCATTGACGACGCCAGCGACGGCCAGGAATTCGTTCCCAACGCCGCCCAGCCCCAGGACAGCACCAACGCCCGCGGCAACCGCGGCAGCTCGAACTTCGACACGCGCCACCGCTTCGTCTGGTCGCTGACCTACAACTTTCCCAAGTGGGAGGCGGCGGGACGGTTCGGCGAAGGCTGGCAGATCAGCAGCATTCTGACGCTGATGAGCGGCCACCCCTTCAATCTCAACTACTTTTTCGATGGCGATTACGACGGCAGCGGCAGTTTCTATGGGCGGCCGGACCTCATTGGTCCGCTGCGCTACAACCACAGCGACCCATTCAACTTCCTTGACCTCAGCGCCTTCCGCGTGCCCTGCACTTTGCAGGATCGGGACGTGGACGACCCGCCGGACGGGATCGTTGACACCAGCACCGGCGAGGATATTTTCTGCGCTCCAGGGAGTCGCCACTTCGGCACCCTGGGTCGGAATGCCCTCATGGGGCCGGATTACCGCAACCTGGATCTTTCCATCGTGAAGACGACACAAATCACCGAGCAGGTTTCGATCCAGTTCCGGGCCGACTTCTTCAACATCACCAACCACCCCAACTTTGCTAACCCCTACATGCCCATCTTCTTCGCTCCGGCTGCGCCGAACGGCATTGATCCGGCCAGCGGGGTGAGTCTGGGGTCTTACCCCATCTTGGCTACTTCTGACGTGGGGCTGGGGAACCCCATTCTGGCCGGTGGCGGGCCGCGCAGTATCCAGTTCGCCCTGAAACTTATTTTCTAGGACGGCGAGCAGCCAAGATGAGCCCGGGTCATCCTGACCCGGGCTCTTTCTTTTCATGACAAGGCTTACTGCTTTTTCGGGGGCAGGTAGGCTTTCTTGATTTTCACCAGCACGGTGTAGTTGGGATCGACGAGCTGGCTGATGTTGGATTCCATCGCCACCGAGAGCAGGCCGTAGGCGTCGAGGGCGGACAGCCCGTAGTCT
>DATEUS010000058.1:0-8389 GCA_035282985.1 Candidatus Acidiferrales bacterium | reverse complement strand
GTGCTTGTGACAGAGGAGCAAGAGCATCCCCTCCGGCTCCAGCAACTCGTGGAGCCGCGCCGCCAACGGCTCCACCAACTCCTCCGGCAGGTAATCGAACAAGTCCCAGGCCAGGATGCCGCGAAAGTTCTCGTCGGGATGCTGCAGCACATTGGCCAGAAAGCGCTGGGCGAGGGGGGGAGCCTCGGGCACAGTTTCGGCTCGTGCCAGGCTGAGGGCCTTGAAGAGATCTTCGGTGTAGAGCTTGCAGCCGGCTTGGGTGAAGAAGCTTACAGTTGCCTGCCAGACACAACCGAGGTCAAGCACAGAGGGGTGGTCCACCTCGGTGAGCCAGGGGACAAACTGCTCCAGCCCGAGCGAGATGCGAGTATTTCGCGACGCGACCCCGGGCGCCGCCTCAGCGGCACCGGGGCGTAGCTTGGTGGTCAGATTCTGGAGCCAGTTTCCCACGAACCCATCTACTGGAGTTTGTCCTTGCCTGGCGTCGGCGGCGCGGCCGAGATGCGGAACGACTGCCCGGGCGCCTCAGCCGGCGCCCGCCGCTCCTCCTCGGACTTCTGGATGTCGATGCTGCCTTTGAAATAAGCGCCGTCTTCGATGACGATCCGGCCGGCCACCAGCTCGCCCATCACGTTGCCGGTGCGGGTGATCTGCAGCCGGTCGGTGGCCCGCAGCTTGCCGCGCACGTTTCCCTGGATGATGATCTCCCGCGCCCGGATGTCGGCCTGGATACGCCCCTCGGGGCCGACGGTCAGGCGGCTCGACCCCAATTCGATGTTGCCTTCAATCTCGCCGTCGATGACCAAGTCTTCGTCGCCGGACAGCTCCCCCTTGAAGCTCAGGGTCGATCCCAACCGCGCCGCCGCCGTCGCCGGGCGCACCAGTGGCTGGCCCAGCGGCGCCGAAATCTCGCGAGGGGCAGGTTGGGAAAGAGGTTCCTCCTCTGGATTCTTCTTCCACATCGCTGTTCCTTTCTTTGCGTCCAAGGTGCCCTGTCCGCGCCGCCAGGTTAGCAGAGACTATAGCGCAGATGAGGCGGGGAGGCAAATCAATGCTGGGGGCGGGGGTGGTGGCTCGAGCAGTTCCCACCAGGTCTGGATGCTCTTGAGCAGCTCGAGTCCCAGCAGCGCCCTACCGGTGCGCTGCCGCCACCAGCGCTGGGGGTTGAAGTCGGAATCGGGGGCGGCGCTAATCAGCACCTGGGTGCCGTGACGGCGGTAAACGCCGTGGAAGATGCGTCGGGTGCGGCGGGTGTGGTAGTTCGAGGTCACGACGATAATCTTCCGCCAGTGGTGCTCGGCCAGCACCGCGCGCAAGGCCAGCGCCTCTTCCAGAGTCGACCGGCCACTCTGGGGAAAAACCACTAGGTGCTCGCGCGGGATGCCCAGGTTGGTGGCCTCCCGCTCCATCAGGGTGACTTCGTTGAAGTAGGTGCGATAGCTCATGCCGCTGAGTACCACCCGCGGGGCCCAACCCGTGTGATAAAGCTCAGCGGCGTGGCGGACGCGCTCGCCCATCCGGTTGTCGCCCCCCAGCACCACGATGGCTTGAGCCTTCTCCAGCGGGTCCTCCACTATCCACCAGTCGGCAAAGGCGCGCAACAAGGGACCCCGCACCAGGTAGAGAGTCAGCAACAGAAGCCCGAGCAGGAAAAACACCAGTAGCCACAGCAGAACCTTGCCGCGCTGGGGATTGCGCGGCTGCCGGGGCACGGTCATCGCACCAGGCTCACTCGGGGAGGGCAACGGCTCGCAGGCGAGCAGCCGCAGTTTCCGGCGCCACATCGGTGAAATAGACCTCTTTGGTGAGGGTGGGCCGGCGGCGGCGCTGGACGAAGGGCATGATCTCGATGTGCCAGTGGAAATCCTCCTCCAGCGACTGCCAGTAACCGACGCGACCTAGGTCGGCAACGGTGTTGGGCGCGGTGTGCATGGCCAGGTGATAGCCCTCCGCCACCGACTCCACTCGCTGCAGCGTGCGCCGCAGCAGCCGCGCCAAGTCGGAACGGCTCTTAGAGCGCGTATAGTCGTCCTCGAAGCTGTGTCGGTGGCGCCGGGGCAGCAGCCAGATTTCGTAGGGTGCGCGCGAGGCAAACGGGCACAGGGTCGCGTAGTGATCGCTGGCTTCCACCACCCTCGTCTTCTGCCGCAGCTCCTGGCGCAGGATGTCGCAGAACAGGCAGCGCTCCTTGAGCTGGAAGTACTCGCGGGCGGAGCGCAGCTCGTGCAGCACTCGCCGGGGCACGAAGGGGGTGGCGGCCACCTGCGCGCAAGAATGGAACGACTCCTGGCCGGCGGCAGCCCCGGCGTGCTTGAACACGGAGATGTACTTGAAGCGCTCGTCTTTCTTCAGGTCGCTCAGGCGGAGGGCATAGGCTTCGAGCACGCGCACGATTTCCGGCTCGGTGGCTTCACTCAGGCGCCGGCCGTGCTCGCGCAGCTCAACCACCACCTCGTCGGCCCCTACCGCCCGCATGCGGTCATAGAGGCCATCGCCGGCGCGCGCGGCTTCGCCCTCGATACGGAAAAGAGGATCGAAATGGGGAAAGACCCGAACCTGCCAGGGAGCGCCGCTCTCCGGGAGGGTCAAGAGGGCTTTGGGAGTGAGATGCTCGTTGCCGGGACAAAAGGGGCAGGGCTGAGGGGCCGGCTCAGCGACCGCGTCCTCGCGAATCACCACCCAGCTTCGAGTAATCGGGTCCTTGCGCAGTTCCATCGAATCGGCGGCTCACCCGGCGACGGCGAGGGCTAGTCTATGAAGGCGGCAAGAGGAGGTCAAGCCGCTCAGCGGGTGTAGCGGACCGGGGTGGGGCCTTGCTCAAGCAAAGGCCGGTCCCAGATGGCACCCTGGCGGGTGTAGTAGGCGAGCTCGAAGTCCTGGGTCAGCTCCAGCGCGTCCACCGGGCAGGCGTCTTCGCAGCAGCCGCAGAACATGCAGCGGGAGAGGTCGTAGGTGAAGGTGGTCAGCACCTTGCGCCGGCTCTCCTCGTGGCGCTGCCAGCCGACCACGATCAGGTTCTCCGGGCAGGCCAGCGCGCACAGGTTGCAGGCGATGCACAGGGTCTCGTCCGTTTCCGGGTTGGTGTTGAGGCGAGGGGCGCCGCGGTAGCGCTCGGCCACTATCGGGCGCTCCTGGGGATATTGTTCGGTGTAGCTGTGCTTGTGGCGCTGGTAGGAGAAGGTGCGCCACAACCCCTGCATGAGGTCCACCAGGAAGAGCCGCTTCAGTTGTTGCGTGCCGTTCATTGCCCCTCAATCAGCTTGAACCTTTACCTTACCCCGCACCCGCGCGGTCGTCAAGGTGTGATGCCGTTCGACTCGCTCACTGCTGTTCGCTCGCTCAGGGCACCCCGACTGAAGTCGGGGTGGCGGAGGGGGTGGGATTCGAACCCACGAGACCGTTCGTCACAGTCTACCCGCTTTCGAGGCGGGCCCATTCAACCGCTCTGGCACCCCTCCGCGGCAAGTGCGCATCAAGCTGGCGCGAAAGCCATTCTAGCATTCGCAAGGAAAATTTGCCTCTTGCCTATCGCCTGGCGACGAGCACACGATTGCCATCTCAGGGCGTCTAATAGCGAAGGAGGAGCAATTGCACCGCGAGTCGGAAACTCCCAGCGGCAGAAGCCGCTGGGCTGAACTCGGTCAACGAAAGTCGCGCATAGGCCCTTGGTGCGCCCACCCTGCGCCAGCCACTCCTCCTTTGCTGCCTTTGCCTCGTCTGTTTCGCCTGCCCCCTTTGCTTCGTGTGCTTCCTTTGCTTCCTCTGCTTCTCTGCCTCCTTGCTTCCCTGTCTCTCTTCCTGCCGGCGGAGGATACCGGCCCGGGGCGCGATACCTGGCAGCGGCCGCAAGAGGTGATGGATGCTCTGGGCCTGACCGCCGGCAGCGTGGTGGCCGACGTTGGCTGCGGCGAAGGCTACTTCACCTTCCACCTGGCGGCGCGCGTGACCTCGCAGGGCCGGGTCTACGCGGTCGATGTCAACGAAGGCGACCTGAAATCTATCCGCCAGCGCGCCGAGCGCGAACACCTGCCTCAGATCCAGACCGTCCTGGGCCGCAGCGACGACCCGCGGCTGCCGGCAGCAAGTTTGGACGCGGCCCTCGTCGTCAATGCCTACCACGAGATGCGCGACTACGACGCCATGTTGGCTGCGATTTACGCCGCCTTGAAGCCCGGGGGCTTGCTGGGAATCATCGACTCGCCCACCGAAACGGGCAAGCAGCGCAGCAGTTACTTTAGCCGCCACCGCGTCCCCGAAGAAGTTGTGCGAGAAGACGCCGTCCGCGCCGGCTTCCGCTTCCGCGACAAGCGCCCGGGATTTGTGCGCCCGCGCGGAAACAAGGAGTTCTATTTTCTGCTCTTCGAGAAACCACCGAGCTAGCAGGAATACAGCGGCGCGGTTGGTCGGTGGGGCAGACTCACCGCAGAGGCGCCCTTCGGCTTCGCTCAGGGTCTCCGCTTCGCTGCGACAGAGGACGCAGAGAAGAGCAGGTCGTTTTCAGCACCCATCTAAGACACAGTATCGTTGCTCTTCTCTTCGCGACGCAGGGCGAAGAACCGCTGCAGGAGCGCCGCCGCTTCTTCGGCCAGCACATCCGCTACGACTTCGACGCGGTGGTTGAGATGCGGCGCCTCCAGCAGCCTCAGGCGGGAGTGAACGGCGCCGGCCTTGGGGTCGGCGGCGGCATAGACCAGGCGGCGAATGCGGGCGTGCACCAGCGCCCCGGCGCACATGGCGCAGGGCTCGAGCGTAGTGTAGAGATCGCAGCCTGTCAGCCGGTAGTTGCCGAGGCGTTCAGCCGCAGCGCGCAGTGCTAGCACCTCGGCATGGGCGGTGGGGTCGCAGGCGCTCAGAGGACGGTTGTGGGCGCGGGCAATCACTTCCCCGTCGCGCACGACCACGGCGCCGACCGGGACTTCCCCTTCCGATTCGGCCTCGCGGGCCTCGGCCAAGGCTTGCTCCATGAAATCGCGGTCGTCGAACACAGCCGAAGCGTTCTCGATTAGCTCACCGGATAGGGACCTAGCACAGCGCGAGGTCACGGTTACTTCTTGCGACGCTGCAAACCTTCCACCACTCGCTGCAGCAGCTCCTGGGCTGGCCCAGTGTAAGGCGTCTCCAGGCTGATGACCTCGTTCAAAGTGTCCTGGGCTTGAGTGAGCTCGCCCACCTTGGCCTGGGCAAAGCCGAGGCGAAAGAGGTTCCGGGCGTAAAGCTGCGTCTGGCCCTTGAGCAGCGGGCCAGCGACAGTGAATTCATCGATGGCTTGCCGGGTCTTCGTCATGCCCGCCGGCGACGTCGCCGTCTCCTCGTGCATCAGCACCTGTCCCAGCGCCGAGTGCGCCGTGCCTTTCCAGAGCTGGCTCCAGTTTGCCCACTGGGCGTCGTCCATCCCCGCGGGGCGGACAGCCTCCGGGTTGTTCTCGAGCAACTCGAGCAAATGGCTGGCCAGTTGACGCGCCCGGCCGAGCTCTTGGCCGCGCTCACTGAGAAGGTCGGAGACCAGCATCAGGATTGGGCCCTCATCCGGGTTTCCCTCCAGCGCCTTGTTGCCCCATTCCAATGTCTTGCCCAAGTCTCCCTGCTGTTGGTACGCAAGGGCGAGGTTGACCGTCGCTGACTGGCGATAGTCGGACTCAGGGTAGAGTTCAACGAACCGCTCCAGATAGGTGGCTTTGCGGCGCGGGTCGGTTACCTGAAAGGCGGTCACGTAGAAGTTGTAGGCCAACTGTTGGAAGCTCGCCTCCGCGCTCTCCAAAGCCGGTTGCTTTTGCTCCTCCCAAGTCTCCGGCGTAAGTCCCTCGGGAGCCGGGGCCGTCTGGGCCTGTCCCAGCAAGCGACGCGCTTGGTCGGCTGACCCAAAGGCCGACTCAAGATCACCCTTGCCCAGATAAGCCTGCGCCTGTCGCAGGCGGGCCAGGTAGTTGCCCGGGTCCTGCTCCAGGAGTGTCTTGCCTGTTGCCAGAGCGTCGTCAAACCGCTCCTGCTCGAGATAGGCGCCTTGCAGCAGACGCTGGCCCAGAAGCGCCAGCGGGTTGCCGGCGTAGCGCTGGATAAGGCCCTGTAGTTTCTCGGCCCGTTGCCCGGGGTCGGGCGTATTCTCGATGGTGGCCACCAGAGTGTCTTCTTGGGTGCCGGCCCGCACGTTGAACTCCACTCCCAGCAGCCCGGGCTTGGCCTCGACCGAGGGGTTCAGCTTCACCTCCACCCTCTTCGTCTCCCCCGGCTTGAGGAAGACCATGAGGCGCTCGCCCACGTGGCGCTCAGCCTGCACGCGGACCAGGTGATTGCCGGGAGAAAGATTGGGCACGACGGTGGCGCCCTCTGCCGACGCCGGCGGGCGCTGTTCACTGTCTACGGAGATTTCTGCCCCGGGCACCCCGACGCTCAGCTCCAGCGTCGCCGGCGCCCGCAGCGCCGATATGAGTTCGGCACCGCCTTCCACTTTCAGGAGCGCGGCCTCGAGTTCGGAGTCGATCTCAAAAGCCAGGCCGCGGGCCCGAGCCTGAGCCGCGATATCCGCCACCGGGGTCTTTTCGTTTACCAGGGTGATGAATTCCGTCCGGCTCATCGGCCCCGCCGTGCCGGGTTCCTGCGCCCCCAACGCACAGACTACGAACAAGACCACGACCAGAACTCGCGCTATGCGGATGTTCATACCTGCTCCCTCCTTGCACCGTCTGCCAGCTTCCCCGCCGGGCCGCGCCAGCGCGGGATGAAGCGCGGCACGCGCCGACGATAGTCAGCATAGGCCGGCCCCAGACGGGCCAGCAGTTCACGCTCCTCGAGCTCCACGGCCAGAAATGCCAGCACCATGAAAACCACGACCAAGCCCAACAAGCGGCTGGCCCCGCTCAACAGCACCGCTGCCCACCACGACAACATCATCCCCAGGTAGCGCGGATGGCGCACGCGGTCGTAGATGCCGCCGCTGACCACGCTTCCCACCGAATCCCACGGCTGCAGCTCAGGCAAGCCTATCAACACCCGCCAGCCCGCCCGACGTTCCGCCTGGTAGATCAACCAGATGTCGGTCGCCATCAGGCCCAGTGACGCCAGCACCAGCAGCGGGTGCCAGGCGAAGCGCTTCTCCAACCACCAGGCGTATGGAATCAGGAGTCCAGCCCATGAGAGCAACCAGACCGCCAACGCAACCCTATAGTACCAAGCCCGGGGACGGCGTCGCCAGAAGTTCACCGCCGGGTGAATGACCAGCCAGAACAAAGGAACGGGCAACTGCACCATGAGAACGAGCACAGCCAAGGCGTCGAAGAAGGATCGCATCCGCTCTACTAGCTCGCTGACTTACTGCTCCGCCGGAGCAGCCAGCAGGCGGGTCAAAAGCCGATGATGCCCTCGACCACGCCCACCGCTCCCAGCGCGCCCACGATCAGCGCCAGCGTACGGCTCAAGAAAGGGGCCCACAGCGCCAGCCCCACCAGCGCCAACCCGGAAACAACGTAGGCCGCGCGGGTGCCCGGCCCGATGTTCGGGATCAAACTCATCTTGCCTCCCTGAGTGATTGCCGAAATACTAAGCCCCGGCGGGCGCAGACGCAACAGGATTTGGCTCCCCACGCCCGAACTGAAACGCGAGAGGAGAAAAACCGTGGACCTGGGACTGAAGAACAAAGTAGCTGTGGTGGCCGCGTCCAGCCAGGGACTGGGGCGCGCCGTGGCGGAAGCGCTGGCAGCCGAAGGCGCCCGCGTGGCTCTCTGCGCTCGCACCCTCACCACGCTGGAAGCCACCGCGGCAGAGATCCGGCGCGCGACCGGCGCCGAAGTGCTGGCCGTGCCAGCCGACGTCACCCGCCCCGCCGACGTCGAGCGCTTCGTCAACGCCACGGTGGAACGGTGGGGCACGGTCCACATCGCTGTGGCCAACGCCGGCGGGCCGCCCGCCAAGCCGTTCGCCGCCCTCACCCTCAACGACTGGCAGAAGGCGGTTGAACTCAACCTGATGAGCAGCGTTCACTTGGCCCGCGCGGTGCTGCCGCGGATGCGGGCGCAGAAGTGGGGCCGGCTGGTGTTCCTGACCTCGGTGGCGGTGAAGCAGCCCATTAACGGCTTGCTGCTTTCCAACGCCGTGCGCAGCGGCGTCACCGGCCTGGCCAAGAGCCTGGCCAACGAGTGCGCCGGGGACAATGTATTGGTCAACACTGTCTGCCCCGGCTACACCCGCACGGAGCGGTTGGAGGAGTTGATCGGTACGCTGTCGCAGCAAAGAGGCCTCAGCCGCGAGCAAGTGGTCGCGGGCTGGGCGGCAGAGATTCCCCTGGGACGCCTGGCGGAGCCGCGCGAGGTCGGCGCCGTGGTTGCCTTCCTGGCCTCGGAGAAGGCCAGCTACATCACCGGCAGCAGCCTCGCCGTCGACGGCGGCTGGGTTAAAA
>DATEUS010000057.1:0-3777 GCA_035282985.1 Candidatus Acidiferrales bacterium | reverse complement strand
GCGACCCGGGCATTCTGCTTGATTTGCAGGCGAGCGCAACCCACGTTGAGCAGGGTAACGACGGGGTCGATGTTGCCGCGGAGAAACTGGACGGGATGGGAGGCCCCGGCGCGCACCAGTCGCTCGTGGGGCTCGAGCAAGGCAATCTCGTCGGGGGCCAGCTCCAAGGTCTCGTTGAACTCCACCTGGTAGGCGCCGTGCACCAGGTTCCACCACTGGTAGCGATCCTGCGAATGCTTCTGGTGGGTGGGAAGATGGCCCGGCTGGGCCGGGACGTACTCGCTGCCGCCGAAGTCCACCTCGCCAGTCGGGTTCAGGCTGCTGATGAGTTTGACGGTCAGCTCCACCGAGTAGGCGTGGACCTGGTGTTTCTCGCTGACCAGGTTGCGCACGCGCTGGACCGCTTCCTTCCCCGTGACCAGTTGCATCGCAGGCGCCTCCTTTCCCTGTGGTTTTTCAGTCTGGCCTGAGCGAAAGTCGAGGGCCACTATAGCGCGGCGCGCCACCCGCGTCCAGTGGCCCGAGCGAAAGTCGAGGGCCACCCTGAGCAGCGTCGAAGGGTGTAATACCGAGAGCGTCGCCCGAGACTAAGGTGGAACTAGAGCGTCTTGTCCTTAGAGTAGCAGAGGTCTTCGACCGAGCAGTCGGCACAGCGCGGCTTGCGGGCCTGGCAGACCAGCCGACCGTGCCAGATCAACTGGTGGGAAATCACGATCCACTTGTTGTTGGGAATGATCTTCATCAGGTCCTGCTCGATCTTCTTGGGATCCTGCTGGCGGCTGAGGTCGAGCCGCCGCGCCAGGCGGATGACGTGGGTGTCAACCACCACCCCGCTGGCGATGCCGTAAGCGGTGCCGAGGACGACGTTGGCGGTCTTGCGCGCCACCCCCGGCAGCTCCAGCAGTTCCTCCATCGTGCGCGGCACCCGGCCGTTGAACTTCTCCACCAGCAGCTTGGTGGCGCCGAGGATGGAGCGGGTCTTGGCGCGGAAGAAGCCGGTGGGACGGATTTCCTGTTCGAACTCCTTGGGGTCGGCGTAGGCGAAATCCGCCGCGGTACGGTAGTTCTGGAAGAGAGTTCGGGTGACTTGGTTGACCCGCTCGTCGGTGCACTGGGCAGAGAGGATGGTGGCGACGAGAAGCTGCAAAGGGTTGTCGTGGGTCAGCGCGCACTGGGCGGCAGGGTAGGCATGGTCGAAGCGTTCCAGCAGCTTCTGTACTCGCGCTTTCTGCGGCAGCTTGCGGGCATTGGCCACCCGGCGAAAGCGGAAGGGAAGGGGGAACTTGGGATGAGCAGCCGCTTCGGCCATACAGCGTGAATTAGCCGCCCAGCAGGCTCAGCACTTCGTCAAGGGGGCGGTGGACACAGGTGAAGATGGGGGTATCGCGCAGGGTGTAGCGGCTGGCTTCGGACTCGCGTAAATCCATCACCAGGTCAACAAAGTCCTCGGGGTAATCGGACTCAAAGGCCACCACGAACTCCTGGTCGTCGAGCCCGAAGGAGTAGGTGGTGTTGAGCTTAACCCGCGGATACTTGTGGCCGATGGCGATGTGCTCCTTCATCATTCCCTGACGGGAGGCCTCGGTCATCCGGTACCAGTCGCGCGTTTTGACAAAGGGGTAGATGAACAGGTATTTGTGCTGCCCGGGGACGATGCGCCCGCGGCTGTCGGTTTGGCCTTCGTGCTCGTGCCCGAGCAGATAGAGGGAGCGCTTGGTCATGGAGAGGAAGGAGTAGGGCACGGTGAGGTATTGGCCCAGGCCGGTGGCGAGCAGACGCGCCGCCATCTCCTGCAGGGGCTCAAGCTCGTAACCGATGCGCCAGAGCAGGAAGTCGCAGTCGCCGCGGATGCCGACCAGCGAGTAGGGGAGAATCGCCATCTTGTCCTTGGCGTAGTCTTGCACGACCTGGCAGAAGTCGTGCTTGCCCTGGTCACGCTCGGCTTTGGGCAGGCGGCGCCAGGCGGGGTCAACCTTGTAGAAGAGGAAATTGACCGTCTGGCGGCGGGGCTCGGCGTTCTTGTCGGTCATCGGCCTCAGTAACCTCCTCCCACAAAACCAAAACTATAGCACAGGCACCTCAGACTACGCACGGGAGGCGAACGGGGGTTGCTGGAGATAGGCGAGCAGCTTGCGGAAGGCCTTGGCTCGGTGGCTGTGCTGGTTCTTCTCTGCGGTGCTGACCTCGGCCAGGGTGCAGTTCAGCGGCGGGTAGAAAAAGTAAGGGTCGTAACCGAAGCCGCCGGTGCCACGAGGAGCTTCTAGAAGCCGGCCTTCGCAGGAGTCGGAGATAAGCGCCAGGATGCGGTTGCGCTGCGCCAGCGCCAGGACACAGACATAGCGGGCGCTGCGTTTTTCGGGAGGGAGACCGCGCAGCTCTTCGACTAGTTTTCGGTTGTTGTCTTCGTCGGTGGCGTTGGGCCCGGCGTAGCGGGCCGAGTAAACGCCGGGGCGCCCGCCCAGGGCGTCAACCACCAGGCCGGAGTCGTCCGCCACTACCAGCTCACCGGTCAGTTGGCTGTAATGGAGAGCTTTTTCGAGCGCGTTGAGGGCGAAGCTGGCGTCGTCCTCTCGAGCGGGTGGCAAGCGCTCGTAGTCGGGGAGAAGGGCGAGCTCGATTTCTTGTTCCTCAGCCAGGGCTGCCAGCTCGCGCAGCTTGCCCGGGTTGGAAGAGGCGAGATAGATACGGATCGGCATCAACAAGAGAATCTACCACAGAGGCGCAGAGGACACAGGGCAACCGCAGAGCGTTCAGGTGCGATGGCTGGCGGCTGCCCGGCTAGGGTTGGGCGAAATTGAACTGGAGGATTTCCTGCTGCTTCTCGATCAACTGCCGGATGCCGCCGCGAGCGAGCGCCAGCATCTGGTCGAGCTCCTCTTGGGAGAAAGGGGCGGTCTCGGCGGTGGCCTGGACTTCCACCAGGCGGCCGCTGCCGGTGATGACCACGTTCATATCCACCTGAGCGCGGGCGTCTTCTTCATAGGTGAGGTCGAGAACGGGAGCAGCCTCGATGAGGCCGACGCTGGTGGCGGCCACCGAGTCGATGAGCGGCAGGGAACGCAGGATCCGCATGTCAACCAGGCGCTGGCAGGCCAGCCCCAGGGCCACGTAGGCGCCGGTGATGGCGGCGGTGCGGGTGCCGCCGTCGGCCTGGATGACGTCGCAGTCGAGTGTGATGGTGCGCTCGCCCAGGGCGTCGAGGCGAGCGATGGCGCGCAGCGAACGGCCGATCAGGCGCTGGATCTCCTGCGAGCGCCCGGAGACGCGCCCGCGGCTGGCGTCGCGCAGGGTGCGGCGCAGGGTGGCGCGGGGCAGCATCGAGTACTCGGCGGTAATCCAGCCTTTGCCGGTGCCTTTCTGGAAGCCGGGGACGGTGTCTTCAACCGTGGCGGTGCAGATGACGCGGGTGGCGCCGACCTCGATGAGCACGCTGCCTTCGGCCGGGGGAATGAACTCCGGGATGATTTTGACCGGGCGCAGCTCGTCCCCCGCGCGCTTGTCGGTGCGAATCAGGTCGCTCATCAGGTGGCCGGATTATACCAGAGGAACTCAGAGGCGCAGAGGGCGCAGAGAAGGCAGGGGAAGGCTTTGTCCCTCGGCTCGCTGTGCTCGCTCGGGACACTTCTTGCGGAAAGCGCAAAAAGTGGAGGCGGCGGGAGTCGCCTGTCCCGAGCCTCGCTCTAGGCGCGAGGTCGAGGGAAACCCGCGATCAGTTGGGCCTTCTTGCCGTGGCTCCAGCGTTTGAGTCGGGCCTCGCGGCGGAGGGCGGAGCGAAGG
>DATEUS010000056.1:0-4779 GCA_035282985.1 Candidatus Acidiferrales bacterium | reverse complement strand
AGGAAAGCCATGGGCACACCCGCCACTCCCACGCCGTCGTTGCCCGCACCGGCGGCGGCCAAGGCCAACGCACCGGTGCTTCCCACTCCCTCGATTCTCTCCGCCATGCTCCGAATGTCCAAGGAGGTGAGCGACCTGATCTTCTCTCCCGGTCGTCCCCCACAGGTGGAGTTGAACGGGCGCCTGACGCCGGTGAAGGTGGAAGGGCTGGCCACCCTGACTCCGGAGGACACGGCTCGCATCGCCGCCGACCTAATCGGGAAGAACAAAATGGCGCTGGAGAAGTTGCGGCTGGAGGGCTCCTGCGATATCTCCTACAGCCTGCCGCGGATGTCGCGCTTCCGGGTGAACATTTTCACCCAGCGAGGCACCTGCGCCATCGTCATGCGCGTCATTCCCAACAGCATCCCTGACTTCGACACCTTCAACCTGCCGCCGCAACTGGCTAAGATTGCCGAGTTGAAGAACGGCATCGTGCTGGTGACCGGCCCCACCGGCTCGGGGAAGTCTTCCACCCTGGCCGCCATCATCAACAAGATCAACCAGGAGAAACCCATCCACATCGTCACTATCGAGGACCCCATCGAATTCCTCCACCCCCACCGGGTGGCCACCATTCACCAGCGGGAGCTTCACAGCGACACGCCCAGCTTTTCTCTGGCTTTGCGCGCCGCCCTGCGCCAGGCCCCCAAGGTCATCCTGGTCGGCGAAATGCGCGACAAGGAAACCATCGAGACCGCCTTGGAGGCGGCCGAGACTGGCCACTTGGTTTTCTCCACCCTCCACACTGTTGACGCTTCCAAGACCATCGAGCGCATCATCGGCGTCTTTCCCCTCAGCGACCAGCACACCATCCGCGCCCGCTTCGCCAAGACCTTTCGCTACATCGTCTCCCAGCGTCTGCTGCCCCGCAAAGGCGGCGGCCGTGTGGCTGCCATCGAGATTCTCATCTCCACCATGCGCACCCGCGAGTACGTGGAAAAGGGCGAACAGGAAGGGAAGAGCTTGTTGGACGCCATGCGCGACGGCGCCCTCGAAGGCATGCAGCACTTCGACGGCGTGATTGAAAAGATGATCCGCGAGGGCGTGGTGGAGATGGAAACGGGTTTGGTCTACGCCACCAACGCTGGCAACCTGCGCCTGGAGTTGGCGGACCTGCTCGGCGCGCCGCCTCCTGCCGCCGAGGCACCGCCGCCCAAGGAAGACTCGGCTGGCGGCAGCAGCGAGATGGAGTTCGAGCGCTAGCCCTCTCCTGTCCGACCCTGGGGAGGCGTGGTCGCCGCGGCGGACTGGCGGCGGGCCACTTCCTCCGCCACCTGTACGGCAAACGGCTTGCTGGCTTCGCCGAAATAGACCGAGACGTGCGGGAAGGGAATCTCAATTCCCCGCTGGTCGAACGCCTTCTTGATGCGCCGGCGCAGCTCCCGTCCCACGGCCCACTGCTGGATGGGCACGGTTTTCATCCGTACCTTGATAATCACTGCCGAGTCATCGAACTTGTCCACGCCCAGAACCTCCAGCGGCCCCAGGATATTCTGCGAATACCCCGGATCGTTCTGCAGTTCCGTCCCCACTTCTTTCAGCACTTCGACCACACGGTCGGTATCTTCCTTGTAGGCCACCCCCACATCCAGCAGGGCAAAGGAGAAGTCCTTGGTCATGTTAGAGAGCTCGGTGATGTGTCCATTGGGGATGATGTGCACCGTGCCGTCCAGTCCGCGCAACACCACGGTGCGCAGCCGAATGGCCTCCACCAGGCCGCCCTTGCCGTTGATGATGGCCACGTCGCCCACCCGCACCTGGTTCTCCATAATCAGGAAAAACCCGGAGATAATGTCGCGCACCAGGTTCTGGGCGCCGAAGCCCACCGCCAGGCCGACGATGCCGGCGCCAGTGAGAATGGGGGTGATGTCCACTCCCAACTCGCGCAGCACAATCAGAATGGCGATGCTCATTACCACCGTCGTCGTCAGCATGCGCAACACCCGGCTGATGGTGGTGGCGCGCTTCTGCCGCTCGGCCACCTCGGCCAGCGGCCCTTCCGGTGTGACGAAAAACATTGGCAGGCGGGCAATCAGCAAGTGGACGACCCGGCTGAGAACGAAGGCACCCACCAGCACTAGCAGGATGCGGAGTCCGGGGCCGACCAGCCACTCGCCCACACGCTCCCAGGTGAGTTGGGGGATGCCGCGAAGGCCCAGACCGCGCAGGAGGACGAAGAGGGCAGCGATGCCGGCGACGACTTCGATGCTGCGCCGGATGAACGTCGTCAGTTGCCTGGCCCAGCGTTCAATGTCTTCGAAGTGTTCCTTGTCCTCTTCCTCCATCCGGTCAGCCAGGCGGCGGATGGCGCGGGTAGAAAGCCACAGCGCCACCCACGTCAGCACCAACACGCCGGCGACCGCGATCACGGTCGGGAGCAGCTCCTGCCATCTCAGTCCTTGCGGCATGAATCCTCCTTGGGCTGAAGGTGAACAATTATTCTAGTTAGCCGGCAAGGGTCTGCCAACCACTGCCGGCGGCAGTGAGAAACTGCCACTAGAGATTGCGCTCGCGGGTTTCCGCCGTCCCGGCAGCTTTGGGGATGACAACGATCCCGGTTTCGGAGACGTGGTAGCGTTCGCGGTCGGCGTCCAGGTCTTCTCCCACTCGCTGGCCCGCTTCGATGTGCACGTTCTTGTCGATGATGGCCCGGATTACGCGGGCGCCGGGACCGATGTAGACGTTGTCGAACAGGATGGAATCACGAACCTCACTGGCCGCATCGAGGAAGACGTTGCGGCCCAGGACGGAGTCCTTGGCGTAGCCGCCGGCCAGGATGCACCCCGGCGAGACGATCGACTGCACCACCAGGCCGCGGCGCTGGGCTTCGTCGAAGACGAACTTGGCCGGGGGATCGTTGAAGCGCGCCGTCATGATCGGCCACTTCCAGTTGTAGAGGTTCAGTTGCGGCTGGACGTTCTTCAAGTCCAGGTTGGCTTCGTAGTAGGTCTCGATGGTGCCGACGTCGCGCCAGTAGGCTAGCTCTTCTTCGATCAAGCTGCCGGGGATGCGGTTCTGGGCAAAATCGTAGGCGTAGGCCAGCCCGCTGCGGGCGAACTCGGGGAAGATATCGTGGCCGAAATCGTGAGTGGAGTCGCTGCGGGCCGCGTCGGCGCGCAGCACCTCGATGAGCACGGCCGGGTCGAAGACATAGTTGCCCATGGAAGCGAGGGAGAGATCGGGGTTGGAGGGTAGGCCGGGCGGCTCGGCCGGCTTCTCCAGGAAGCGCTCGATTTTTCCCCGCTCGTCCACCTGCACCACGCCGAAACTGCTGGCGGCGGTGCGGGGGACGCGCAGGCAGGCCACCGTGGCCTGGGCCCCGCGGTCGAGATGGAAGTCGACCATCTGCCGGATGTTCATCTTATAGACATGGTCGGCGCCGAACACCACTACCAGGTCCGGTTCAAAGGCGTGCAGCAGGTTCAGGTTCTGGTAGACGGCGTTGGCGGTGCCGCGATACCAGCTGCTGCCCAGTTGCATCTGCGCCGGCACCACCTGGATGAAGCTGTTGCGCCCGGTCACGCGCCGGATCCACCCGCGCTGGATGTGCTCCAGCACCGACTGCGCCTTGTACTGGGTGAGCACGTAGATGGCGGTAATACTGGAGTTCACCAGATTGCTGAGGACGAAGTCCACGATGCGGTAGCGGCCGCCGAAGGGCACGGCGGGCTTGGTGCGGTCGCGGGTGAGTGGGTCCAGCCGCTCGCCGCGCCCGCCCGCCATCACGAAGGCAAGAACGCGTTCGGCAGACACTGTCAAGCTCCTGCGGCGGTGGAAGTCTGGAGTTGCAAGGCTGCTGCAGCGCTAGCAGCTGCTCCCTTTCAATGCTAGCATCCCCGCACCGAGGGGTCAAACGGCCGGGTTGTCTCCTCGAAAACATTGCATCAAGACTTCCCCCCCGGCTACCTTTTTGCCATCATTGGCGCATCATGAGCCGTCGGGCCAGGATGCGCGCGGCCAGATTTTTCCTCTGCCTTGTTTCTGCTGCCAGTGCTCTGTTGCTGGAGGGTGTGGTTGCGGCCGAGGCCTGGCAGTGGTGGCGGTTGTCGCGGCAGGAGCGCGACCAGTGGCTGGAGGCCAACCTCGAAAAGGTGTGCCAGGACAGTGAGCGGCTGGTCACGCTCACCGAAGAGCTGCGGAAAGAAGCCCAGGCCCACAAGCCCCAGCCGCTCTCCGCCTCTGCGCTGGAGCGCATTCTCAAGCTGGAGAAGCAGGCGCGCGACCTGCGCCAGGTGGTGGAGGGGCTGGACGAGAATTTTCTCTCTGTGGAAGTGGTTAAGGGGGCGCGCGAGATCCGCGAAGAGGCCAAGTCGCTGGGCAAGCTGTTCGCCGAGAGTCCGTCGAAGCCGAAGCTGGAGAAGCTCCGCCGGCTGTCGCGCGAAATCGAGAAGCGCGCCGACTCCGTCTACGACCACATGCGTCGGCCCTGAGGGGCCGGGGGTCGAGTCCGCCTGTCTTTCTTTCTAGTGTTTCGTGGCGGGGTTGCTGCTGGTGGGAACCGGTCTGCTCGTCGACGCCGCTTCGACCGCCTGGATGCCACCGCGCTTGCTGAACCAGACGGCCACCGCCAACAGGGCGACGCAGACGGCGATGATGGGTCCGCGCACGCCCCAGCCCAATTCGCGGATGGCGAAGGGCGCCGCCAGAATCGCCACCAGGTTCATCACCTTGATGAGTGGGTTGAGCGCCGGGCCGGCCGTGTCCTTGAAGGGGTCGCCGACGGTGTCGCCGACTACG
>DATEUS010000055.1:0-6874 GCA_035282985.1 Candidatus Acidiferrales bacterium | reverse complement strand
TTATCCTCAACGCCGCTGTCTTTTTCGGCCTGGCGGTGCTGGGAGTGTTTTCCCGCCCGCTGGCCAACTACCTGGTCTACCTGTTCGGCGTGGTGCCGCAGGACACGGTCTTCCGGCTACGCCTCTGGCAGCCGCTCACCTATCTGTTCCTCCACGCCGGCTTCCTTCACCTCTTCTTCAACATGTTTGGCCTGTGGATGTTCGGCACGCCGCTGGAGCGCGACTGGGGCAGCCGGCGCTTTCTGCGCTACTACCTGCTCACCGGCATCGGCGCCGGCCTCTTGAACGTCATCGTCAGCCTGCTCTGGGGTGGCGTTGCTGCCAGCGTGCCTACCATCGGCGCTTCCGGCGCCATCTACGGCATCCTGCTCGCCTTCGGGCTGCTCTACCCCCACACGCCCATTTTGATCTGGTTCCTCTTTCCCGTGCCGGCGCGCGTCTTTGTGCTCATCTTCGGAGCGCTGGCCTTCCTCTCAGCGCTGCAGGGACCGGGCGCCGGCATCAGCCACGTCTCCCACCTGGGCGGAATGCTGTTCGGCTTCTTCCTGCTGCGGGGCCGCTGGCTCTACCAGCGCGGCCTGAATCGCTACGTCGATTGGAGGCTGAGACAGGCGCGGCGGAAGTTCGAGGTCTATATGCGGGAGGAGGACGACCGCAGCGACGCCCGTCGCGGTCCCGACCAGTGGATCCACTAGCCCGCTGCTGCCCGCCCGGCTAGCGACCCACGGTGTGAAACTTGAGCAGGTTGGTGGTGCCGCGCTTCGCCAGCGGCGTGCCGGCGACGAAGGCTACGATATCGCCCCGCTTCACCAGCTTTTCCCGGCGCAGCCGCTGCTCGCCTTCGCGCGTGAGCTCATCAATTTCCCGCACCTGCTTGATGCGTCGCGGCAGCACTCCCCAGTAGAGCGCCAAGCGGCGCCGCACGTCCCGCGTCGGGCAGAAGGCGACGATCGGCGGCGTCGGGCGCGCCTTCGACACCAGCCGGGCGCTGGAGCCGCTCTCGGTGAAAACGGCAATAGCCTTCACGTTGAGTTGGTCGGAGGCTACCGCCACAGCCTCCGCTACCGTCTCGGCGATGCTGGGCGCCTCCTGCCGGCGCCGCCGCGGCAGGCGCGGCGCCGCCGCTTCCGCCTCACGGACGATCCGCACCATCATTTCCACCGCTTCGCGCGGGTAGCGGCCGGCCGCCGTCTCGCCGGAAAGCATCACCGCGTCGGTGCCGTCGAAGATGGCATTGGCGACGTCGCTGGCCTCGGCCCGGGTCGGCCGCGGGTTCTCGATCATCGACTCCAGCATCTGGGTGGCGGTGATGACCGGAAGGCGGCGCTCGTTGGACAAAGCGATAATCTTTTTCTGCGCCACCGGCACCCGCTCCGGACTCATTTCCACTCCCAGGTCGCCCCGCGCCACCATCACCCCGTCGGCCACGTCCAAGATGGCTTCCAGGTCGTCGAGCGCTTCCGGCTTTTCGATCTTGGCCAGCACCGGCGTGTCGTAGCCGGCGCGTCGGATGAGCCGCTTGAGCTCGCGCACGTCGTCGGCCGAGCGCACGAACGACTGGGCGATGTAGTTGGCGCCGCTCTTGAGCGCGAACTGCAGATGTTCCTTGTCCCGAGGCGTGAGCGAAGAGATGGAGAGCTTGACCCCGGGCAGGTTCACCCCCTTGCGCTCGCCCAGCGTGCCTCCGTTCAGCACCTTGCAGAGCACCTCCGCCCCGCGCGTCTCCAGCACGCGCAATTCAATCAAGCCGTCGGCCAGCAGCAGACGATTGCCCGGGCGCACGTCCTGGGCCAGGCGGGGATAGGTAATGCCGACGCGCTCCTGGTTGCCCACGATGTCCTGGCCCGTCAGCGTCAAGCGCTGTCCGGCGCGCAGTTGCACCGGCTGGCCGTTCGCCAGCCGCCCGGTGCGGATCTTGGGGCCGGGCAGGTCGGCCAGGATGGCCAGGGAGCGCTTGCGCAAGGTGGTCAGCCGGCGCAGGTCCTCAATCACCTGGGCGTGCTGGCTGTGCTCGCCGTGGGAGAAATTCAAGCGGGCCACATCCATCCCCGCTTCCAGCAGCGCCAGCAGCGCCAGCGGTTCGCGGGAGGCGGGCCCGATGGTGGCAACAATCTTGGCTTTGCGAAACATGGGCGGCTCCCTTCGTTAGGATTCGGCCGTCGCGGTTCTCGCCAACCGCGCGGGCACCGCCGATGTCCCCCCGTGCATCCAATAGCAGTGGGACGCACCGAGGAGAGAGTAGGCGTCGGGCCACATCGACGATCTCCTCCGCTGGCCGGCGGGGACCAAAGGATTGCCATAGTAGCACAGAAGATTGACGCACCGGCGGGCTGCGTGGCAAACTGAGAGACGGAAGAGGATGGAGCAATCCATGAGGATGCAGAAACACACGGTGGGAGCGCTGTTGCTGGCGGTGCTGCTGCTCATTGCCGGCAGCGCCTTGCTAACCGGCGCGCAGCAGCCCGTGCCGCGAGAGGAACCACAGGGACCCCTGCCGCCCCCGCCCTCTCAGGAGGAGGAGGCGCCCTACGCCTTGCGCGTCGATGTGCCCATCGTCAACGTCGACGTCACCGTGGTGGACAAGAACGGAAACTTTATCACCGGCCTCGAGCGCAACCACTTCCGCGTCTACCAGGACGAGCAAGAACAGGAGATCGTAGCCTTCGCTCCCTCTGCCGCCCCTTTGACCACTGTCCTGCTGGTCGAGGCCAACCCGGCCCTGGGTTACCTGATGTGGGATAACCTGGACGCCGCCTATCTCTTCCTGCGCCAGTTGCGCAAAGGCGACTGGATTGCCCTGATGTCCTACGACCTGAAGCCCCGCCTGGAGGTGGACTTCACCCAGAACTCGCAGGATATTGCGGCCGCCTTGCGCCACCTGCAGTTTCCCGCCGGGTTCCGCGAAGCCAATATGTTCGACGCCGTCGCCGACACCCTCGACCGCATGAAGGACATCGAGGGCAAGAAGTCCATCATCGTCATCGGCACCGGGCTGAACACCTTCAGCCGCCACACCTGGGACGACGTCCAGAAGATTGCCCGCGAGCACCGCACCGTGATTTACGGCATCGGCATGACCTGGGTGCTCCAACTGTATTATGAGCGCGCTGAGAGCTACGGATACAACACCTCCATCCCGCGAATGAACCTCCTGACCGCCGAGGCGCAGATGAAGGCGCTGGCCGAGCAGACCGGCGGCCGCGCCTACTTCCCCCGCTTTGTTTCCGAGATGCCCAGCATCTACAGCGAGATCGGCGCCATGCTGCGCAACCAGTACAGCCTGGCCTTCCGCCCCAAGGACCTCACCCGCGACGGCAAGTACCGCAAGATCAAGATCGAGCTGATCGGTCCCGACGGCCAGAAGCTGAAAGTGGTCAACCAGGACGGCAAGGACGTCAAATACAAGATCTACGCACGCGAAGGCTATTACTCCCCGGAAGCATAAGCGCGCCCGCGGGCCTTCCTCCAGGCCGCGCGGCCTGCTGCTTGCCTGTGCTCTTTTCCTAGGTGCAGCCGCGGGCCTGCCTCTCGCCCACGCCCAAGACCCTCCCCCGCAAGAGTACGCGCTGCGAGTGGACGTGCGTCTGGTGAACGTTGAAGTTGCCGTCACCGACCCGGCGGGCAAATTCGTCCCCGGCTTGCAGCCGCACAACTTCCGCCTGCGCGAGGACGGAGTTCCGCAGACCATCGCTCACTTCGCCCCCACCCGCGCCCCGGTGCGCGTCGTGCTACTGGTCGAGGCCAGCCCGGCCGTGTTCCTCATCCGGCGCGAGCACCTAGTGGCGGCCCACCAGTTGCTGCGGGCGCTGCGGCCCGAGGACGAGGTGACGCTGATAAGCTACGCCCACGTCCCTCACCACGAGGTCCCTTTCACCCGCGACAAGCAACTGGTGGAAAAACGGCTCGATTTGCTGGGGCGCTTCGGCCTGGGAATGGCGGAAATGAATCTGCTCGATGCGGTGGCGGAGACGCTCGCCTGGCTCAGCCCGCCGCCCCGCCGCACCGCCGTGGTGGTGATTGGAACCGGGCTCGATTCGGGCAGCGCCACCCGCTGGGACGAGCTGCGCCAACGCGTGGGCGCCGGCCAGTTGACCTTCTTCACCCTCGCCACTGGCCGCCTGCTCCGGGCCGAGCCGGAAGGAAAGAAAAAGGACCGCGCGCAGGCTGACCTCTGGGCGGGCTTCGAAGACGAATTCGCCCGCGCCGATTCGCGGCTCGAAGCGCTGGCAGAGACCAGTGCCGGGCAGGCCTACTTTCCCGAATCCGCCAAGGAGCTTGACCGCATCTATGCCGAGATTGCCGAGCGGCTCAGAAACCTCTACAGCCTCGGCTACTATCCCACCAACGCCGCGCGCGACGGCGCCTACCGAGGAATCAGAGTGGAGCTGGTGGACGATGCCAGCGCGCCCCTTGCCGCCCACGACCCCAAAGGCCAACCCGTTCCCTACCGTCTGTTCGCTCGGCCGGGTTACTTCGCGCCCCGCGACTAATCGCCGGGAATCAGCAACACCTTGCCGATATTCTGGCGGTCGTGGATAAAGTGGTGCGCTGCGGCGGCGTCGGCCAGAGGAAACTTGGCCCCGATGTGGGGCTTGATCTTCCCCGCCGTGTAAAGCTGTAGCATCTCTGCCATCCAAGAGCGCACCCGCTCCGGATGAGCCCGGCCCATCGTCCCCAGATGGACGCCGATGACGGCGCGGTTCCGGCTGATCAGGTCCAAAGCATTGAAGCTGGGCGTCTGCCACCAAGCCTTCAGCGCTTTGAGCGAGCGGCCCTTGCCGGTGACGGCAGCCGAGAGGCCGTAGCAGAGCAGCCGCCCGCCGTGCCGCAGCAGGCGGTAGCCCTTGCGATAGGAAGGACCGCCAACAGCATCGAGAATCACGTCAACGCCCTCGCCGTTTGTCATGCGACGTACTTCAGCTTCAAAGTCCTGCGTGTGATAGTCAATCAGGGGATCCACGCCGTGCTGGCGCAGGAATTCATGCTTGCTGGCGGAGGCGGTGCCGAAAATCTCCGCCCCGGTGAGCTTCGCCAATTGGATGGCTGCCAAGCCCATACCGCCGGCGGCGGCTTGGATGAGCAAGCGCTCACCCGCCTGCAAGTGGCCCATGTAGGTCAGTGCTTGATAGGCCGTTAGATAGTTGACCGCGAGCGCAGCGCCGTCTTCAAAGCTCATCGCCTCCGGCATGGGGACCGCCCGCTCGGCCGGCACGGTAATCTTCTCCGCGTAGCAGCCCGTGAACGTGAAGACGATGACGCGATCGCCCACCCGCGGCGCCTCCACGCCTTCGCCGACCGCCTCCACCACCCCGGCCGCCTCGATGCCGGGCGTGAAGGGCGGCTTGGGCACGTTGGTGTAGAGCCCCAGGCGCATCAAGATGTCGGCGAAGTTGATGCCGGCGGCATGCACACGCACCAGAACCTCACCCGGGCCGGGCCTCCGCTCGGGCTGCTCGCGCAGCTCCATCACTTCCGGCTTGCCGTACTTGGTTACGACAATCTTTTTCATCGCTGCCACCTCTTCTGCAAGAATGCGAAAGTGCCCTCAGGGGCTAAAGCCCGTTCCGAAAATGAACCGTGGTCGGCGGGGTTGAAACCTCGCCCTGCCGACAGGCCCGAGGCTTGGGCGGGTCAGGGCTTCAGAGCCTGCGTGAAAAGTGCCCTTTTTCGGAAGGGCACGCCTTCAGGCGTGCCGGAAGTGCCCCCTTTTCAACCCGGCTTTAGCCGCTGAGGCTTCTTGCTCCCTTTCAAGCCGCACCGCTGGCCGCAACTAATAGCCTCGGTCTTTGTCCACCACGTTCAACAGCTCGCGTCCGGCGAAGTAGCGGTCGAGGTTGTCGAGCAGCAGGGCGGCGTGCCGGTGCCAGAGCCGCTCCGACGCTGCCGACAGGTGCGGGGTGATGAGCAAGTTGGGGGCTTCCCAGAGCGGACTGTCCGGCGCCAATGGTTCCCGCTCCGCCACGTCAATCGCAGCACCCGCAATCTTCCCTTCCCGCAAGGCCGCGACCAGCGCCTCGGTATCCACCAGCGCGCCCCGGCCGATGTTGATGAAGTAGGCGGTCGGCTTCATGGCGGCGAACCGCTCCCGGCCGAAGAGGTGACGGGTCTCAGGCGTCATCGGCGTGGCCAGCACCACGAAGTCGCCCTCAGCCAGCGCCGCGTCCAACTCGTCCGCGCCCACCACGCGGTCGGCGTCTTCCCCGCCGCGGCTGGGGTCGCGCTTGACCCCGACCACCCGCATCTCGCAGGCGCGGGCGCGCCGCGCCAGCTCCCGCCCGATGGCTCCAAAGCCCACAATCACCAGCGTGCGGCCGTTGATTTCCATTGGCTGCGGCTTTTCGTCCCAGATGTCCTGCTGGGCCCAGTGCTTCTGTTGCTGGTAGCGGACGGCGCTGGGCAGGCGGCGCGCCAACGCCAGAATCAGCCCCAGCGTGTGCTCGGCCATGGGCACGGTCATCACCCCGCTGGAGTTAGTGACGATCACAGGCGAGCGGCGGATGTCCTCACGCATCAACTGGTCGACGCCGGCAGCGGTGGCGTGAATCCACTTGAGCTTGCCGGCGCTGGCGATTTGCTCCGGCTTGAGCGACCAGCCTACGTAAATGTCGGCGTCGCGGATTTCTTCGTCCAAGCCGGTGTAGTCCGGCAGGTGGACGACTTTCATCTCCGGGTAGCGCCGGCGAATCGCCGCGGTCAACCAGTCGGGAAAGCACCACTGGTCAAAGTGGTGCCGGATGCAGGCAACCAGCTTGGTCTCGGCCGAATTGGGCATCACGAACTCAGAAGTTGTGCTTAAGGCTCAACGGTCACTTGCTGGCGGACGTGGCCGAAGTTGGCGTTGGCGGCGTCCATCGCCAGCACCTCGAGCACGAAA
>DATEUS010000054.1:0-2412 GCA_035282985.1 Candidatus Acidiferrales bacterium | reverse complement strand
CACCGGGCACAAAGAAGGCAGCAAGACCACACGCAATATCCTTCTCATCGGCGGCGGCGCCGGCGGCGGCGCGGCCATCGGCGGGGCCACCGGCGGCGGCAAGGGCGCCGGCATCGGAGCTGCCATCGGCGCGGGCGCGGGCACGGCAGCAGCGATGCTGACCGGCAAGCGCGACATCGACTTCCCGCCGGAGACAGTGCTGGGCTTCGACCTGGAGCAGCCGCTGACGATTCAGCCGTAGGCACTGGCGCCAGGGAGAGACTTGCTGCGGGAGGGCGCGCAGCCCTCCCACACACAGAGCCTCAGGGGCTAAAGCCCGACTGCTTACTGATCCGGTATTGGCAACCCTAAAGCCTGTCTGCCGCAGGCAGGGGGATTCGTCGCCGCTATTCGACCCAGTGGCAGGAGCCACTGGGCTGAACTAGGCCCAACAAAAAGCAGATCCCTCGCTGCGCCTGCCTGCGGCAGGCAGGCTCGGGATGACAACGCCGCGCTGGAGCCGGGCTCTCTCCAGGAGCACGCCTCAAGCGGGCCAGAGATTGACGGGGACGCGGGCGGGAATGAGGCCGGCGTGGAAAGCGCGGTCGAGCAGGAGCTCGATGGCCTGCTGGCCGCGGGGGCCGCAGTCGAGCGTCCACTGGTTGACGTACATTCCCACGAACTTGTCGCCCAGGGCTGTGGAGAGGCCGCGGCCGAATTGCAGGGCGTGGGCCAGCGCCTCGTCGCGGTGGTCGAGAGCGAAGCGGATGCTGGCTTCGACAGCGGCGGCGACGCGGCGGACGAGCTCCGGCTCCAGTTGGCGGCGGACCGCCAAACCACCCAGGGGAACAGGAAGACCCGTTTCCTTCTGCCACCAGGCACCGAGATCCAGCACGGGCTGTAAGCCGGCCTGGGCGTAGGTCAACTGGCCCTCGTGAATGAGCAGCCCGGCTTCCACCCGACCGCGGGCCACCGCCTCAGGAATCTCATCGAAGGCTACGGTGACGGTTTCGGTTTCGGGGGCAAAAAGCTTCAGCAGCAGATAGGCGCTGGTGAGCGTGCCGGGCACGGCGACCCGAATGCGCGCAAGTGCGCTCCTGTCTGGCGGCACGGGCTTGGACGCGACCAGCAGCGGCCCATAGCCGTCGCCAAAGCTCGACCCGCAGCGCAGCAGGGCGTAGCGCTGGTGCAAGTAGGCATAAGCGTGGAAGCTGATGGCGGTGACGTCGTAAGTAGATTCCAGGGCCTTCTGGTTCAGGGTCTCGATGTCGGAGAGGATGTGCTCGAAGCGGAGCCCGCCGGTGTCGATGCGCTCCTTGGCCAGAGCGTAGAACATGAAGGCGTCGTCGGCGTCAGGGCTATGGGCGAGGGTCAGCTCCGTGGGCATCATTCCTCCGGCGGAATCAGCCACGCTACCATACGAATGCGTGTGCGGAAAGGCCTCACCGCAGAGACCCACCTCCGCCAAGGCCTGCCTGCGGCAAGCAGGCTACGGTGGGCAGGCGCAGAGGACACAGAGAACTACCAGAGGGGTTTGCCTAGAGACCAGCCTACAGCAGGTCCCGCAGCTGCTCAGCAGACAATTCAGCGTCGCGCAGGATGGCGACCAGGAGCCCGGGCCCAATTGTCTCGCCAGCGTGGACAGGAACAACAGTGGCGCGGCCGTCAGGGTGTCTCAAGTAGTGGTGGCTGCCGCGGATGCGAATGACTTGGAAGCCGGCCCGCTGAAGGGCCCGAACAAGCTGCCTTGCTTTGAGGCGGGGCAAGCGCGTCATAGGGTGACGCGCTGGATGCCAACCAGTTCAACGGATTCGCCGGGCTTGCCTTCCACTTCCAAGCAGAGGTGAATGGCTTCTCGAACCCGTTTCATCAGGGTGTCCAGGTTTCTGGCCTGGGTGTGGCAGCCACGCAGCTCCGGAACGTGGGCCACGTAGTAGCCGTCTTGGTCGCGCTCAATCACAACAGTGAACTCGCGCTTGTCCTTCATGGGCATTCTCCTGAACCGGGCGAGTCTATCACGGCGGGTTGCCAAAAGACAGAAAGACCCGCCACGAGAGGGGACTAGGCGACTTGCTTCAGTGCCGGGACCCAATCGACTCGCCCCGCGACTTCGCTCCTCTCAACTACACTCGGGGTCTCCGCTGCGCTGCGACAGGGCGGGCGGGTAGGCTGCTAGGGGGCTAGTTTACCCTCGGGGGTGGCGGCGAAATGCGTCTCAGAACGCGTTTGAGACGCATTAGCTGGGATTCTGGGGAGAGGTGAGACCCTGCGGCAGGCACCCTTCGGCTTCGCTCAGGGTCTCCGCTTCGCTCCGACGGAGGACACAGAGACGGTGGAAAAGAAACCGCCCGCCGGGGAGCCGGCGGGCGGAAAGGTTTGAAACAAACGACCAAGCGACCGCTTGTTTACATTCCACCGTCCTTCAGCGAGATG
>DATEUS010000053.1:0-2073 GCA_035282985.1 Candidatus Acidiferrales bacterium | reverse complement strand
TGGGTGCAGTTGATAATCAGGCCCCTTCGCAGGGCCTCCTCCACAAAAGGAGCCCCATCCACGCTCAGCGCCAGGCCCAGGATCAGACCTTCTCCGCGTACTTCACGGACGAAATCGAATCGGGTGGCAAGCTTCTCCAGTCCCGCGCGGAGTTCTGCCCCCACCGCCAGAATGTGGGCGAGCAGTTTTTCTTCTTCGACTGTGTTGAGAAACTCGAGGGCGGTGGCACAGGCCAGTGGGCCGCCGCCGAAAGTCGTTCCGTGCAGCCCGGGTGAGAAAGCGGCGGCGAACTTTTCTTTGGCCAGGATGGCTCCCAGTGGCAACCCGCCGGCCAGCGGTTTGGCCACCACGGCGACATCCGGGAGTTCGGCAAATTTCTGATAGGCAAAGTAGCGTCCTGTCCGGCCCAGGCCGCATTGAATTTCGTCGACAATCAGCGCGGCATCGAACTGGGTGCACAGTTGACGGGCCCGCTGGTAGAAGGCGTCGTCCACCGCCTGGATCCCGCCTTCGCCCTGGATGGGCTCCAGAATCAGGGCGCAGACATCCGCGGTGAATTTGCTCTCCAGATCGGCCACGTCGTTGCAGGCCACAAAATCCACCCCGGGCAGGAGCGGCGCAAAAGGCTCGCGGTATTTTTGCGTGGAAGTAACGGCCAGGGCGCCGAAGGTCCGACCATGAAAAGAATTAGTGAGCGCCAAAATGCGAGTCTTGCAGCCGTTTTTGCCCGCGACCTGTTTGTGGGCGTAGGCGCGCGCCAGCTTCAGCGCTCCCTCGACGGCTTCGGTCCCGCTATTAGTGAAGAAGACACGGTCGAGACCGGACCAAAGAGCCAGCTTGCGCGCCAGGGGACCTTGGAAGGGGTTGTGAAAGAGGTTTGAAATGTGCACGGCCTGTCGGGCCTGCTGGCGCATCACCCGCACCAGGCGCGGGTGGGCGTAGCCCAGGGCGTTTACGGCGATGCCACTGAGAAAATCGAGATAGCTCTGGCCTCGATGGTCATAGAGTCGGCAGCCCTTGCCGTGCGTAAAGACCACCGGCGGGCGCTTGTAGGTGTTCATGAGGTAGCGCTGTTCGAGACTTCGAACCTGGGCGGCGTTCATGCGCACACCTCGGTCACAGTCTCGGCCGGGCGCCGTACCCGGGTGCCCAGCGCCGAGCCGTTCAACGACGCCAGCAGCGAGCCCTCGATGGCGCCGCCCACAATGTGCACCAGGGCAACGCCGCGATGGAGCGCTCTCATGCAGGCTTCCAGCTTCAGCACCATGCCGCCGGCGATCTTTTCCTGGCGGGTGAGCGCTTCGAACTCGGCGGGGGAGATGGAGGGAAGCACGGCTTCGCCGTCCAAGACGCCAGGAACATCGGTGAGGTAAATCAGCGCCTCGGCCCGGCAGTAGTCGGCGCAGGCCGCCGCCATGTGGTCGGCGTTCACATTGTAGATCTCGGCTCCGGGCCCGGCTCCCAGGCAGGAGGCAACCGGAACCACCCCGGCCCGCCAGAGTGACTCCAGGAATGGCAGATTGACACCGACGAGATAGCCCACGAACCCGAGCTTGCCGGCCGCGCCTTCATGGGAAACAGGCTCAGCCTGAAAGCAATTGGCGTCTGATCCGGTCAAGCCCACGGCGGGCTGACCGGCCTGGGTGAGAGCGGCGACGATCCGCTTGTTCAGGAGACCGCCCAGCACCATCACGGCAACGTCACGCGTCTCGCGGTCGGTCAAGCGCAGGCCGTCGACGAATCGACTGGAGATTCCCATCCGCGCCAGCGTTGCGGTCAGAATCTTGCCGCCGCCGTGGACGAGCAGCACCTCGTGGCCGCTCTGGGCCAGCTGGGCCACTTGCCGGGCAATGACCTGCACCGTTTCTTCGCTTTCCAACAGGGCACCGGCCAGTTTGACTACCAGTCTCATCGCAGTCCGGCCGCCTCCTCGTAGCCCAGCATCAGGTTCAGGTTCTGGATGGCTTGTCCGGCTGCGCCCTTGCCCAGGTTGTCGAGGCAAGCAACCACAATCAACCGCTCGCCGGAGCTATCCAGGGCGAACCCGAGGTCGCAGAAATTGGTGTTCACCAC
>DATEUS010000052.1:0-3298 GCA_035282985.1 Candidatus Acidiferrales bacterium | reverse complement strand
CCGAGTAGAATGGAAATTCACGCGCCCGTTTTCAATTCAACCGGCTAGGAGGTGCGCGGTGGATACTCGCGGAGTCAAACTCACCTGGCTCGGACACGGAACCTTCAAGATTCAAACCCCGGAGGGCAAGACCCTCCTCGTCGATCCGTGGGTTGCCGGCAACCCCGCCTGCCCCGACAAACTCAAGCAGTTCGACACCATCGACGTGATGCTCATCACCCACGGCCACTTCGACCACATCGGCGACGCCGTCAGCCTAGCGCTCAAGCACAAGCCCGCGGCCGTGGTCGCCATCTGGGAGACTGCCCACTGGCTCGGCGCCAAAGGCGTCGAAAACGTGGTGGACATGAACAAGGGCGGCACCGCCAGCGTCGTCGGCCTGAAGGTCACCATGGTCCACGCCGACCACAGTTGCGGCATCCTTGACGACGGCAAGATCATCTACGCCGGCGAGCCCGCCGGCTACGTCGTCCGCTTCCCTAACGGCTTCACCCTTTATCATGCCGGCGACACCAACGTCTTCGGCGACATGAAAATCATCGGCGAGCTGTACAAGCCTGACCTCGCCTGCCTACCCATCGGCGACCACTACACCATGAGCCCGCGCGAAGCCGCCTACGCCATCCGCTTGCTGGGCGTCAAAGCCGTCGTGCCCATGCACTACGGCACCTTCCCCATCCTCACCGGCACGCCCGAGGCGCTCAAGGAGTTGACCAAGGACATCAGCGGCTTGGAAATCCTCGCCCTCAAGCCCGGCGAAACTCTGGGCTAAGGGAAGGGTATCGGGAGGGCACGGCTTCCTCGTCCTGTTTACCCTGAGCTTGCCGAAGGGAGCGAAGTCGAAGGAAGCCGTGCCAAGTCGGCCCCCATGAAATTGGGCTTTAGCCCCTGAGGTCTGTCGCCTGAGCGCCCGCACGTGGCGCATTGTCATTCCGAGCCTGCCTGCCGCAGGCAGGCTTGGTCAAAGGGTGCGAAGGGCACCCGGCTGAACACAAGCCCCTCCCGTCACCAGCCCTGTCATTCCGAGCGCAGCGATGGTTCGGCTTCCGCTCACCATGCCGAGCGAAAGTCGAGGCAGGAATCTGCATTTCTGCTCATCATTCGCGTATACACTATCCTGGCAAGGAGACAGCGGCATGGAACCCATCACCATCCCCGAAGTGGAGAAGTACTTGTACGACCTGTTGCCGGCGCGCGACTCCGTGCTGGCGGAGATGGAGCGCTTGGCCAAAGAGAAAAACATCCCTATCGTCGGCCCCGCCGTCGGCCGCGTGCTCTACCAGTATGCGCAACTCATCGGTGCCCGGCGCATCTTCGAGATGGGCTCGGCCATCGGCTACTCCACCCTCTGGCTCGCCCGGGCCCTGCCTGCGGGCGGCAAGGTCTACTACACCGACGGCGACCCCAAGAATGCTGAGGAAGCCAAAGGCTATTTCGAGCGCGCTGGCGTCCGCGACCGCATCGAGCTGTTGGTCGGCAACGCCTTGGAGTTAATTCAGCAAGTCGAAGGGCAATTCGACCTCATCTTCAACGACGTCGACAAGCAGGACTACCCCAAGGTGTTTCGCCTGGCCGTGCCCCGCCTGCGCCGCGGCGGGCTGTTCATCACTGATAACGTCTTCTGGTCCGGCCGCGTCGGCCGTCCCGACCCCGACGAAAAGACCCGCAGCATCCAGGAATTCAACCGCCTGCTTTACTCTTCGCCCGAGGTCTTCGTCACTCTGCTGCCGCTCCGCGACGGCCTCGCCATCTGCCACAAACTCTAAGGCAAGTCTAGCTCAGCCCAGCGGCTCGTGCCGCTGGGTCCTTCATTTCACCCGGGCGTGCTGCTCCCGCGTCCAGTGTCATTGCCAGCCCTGGCGAGAGTCTGCTTTTTTGATTGATGGATGATAGAACTCGTCGGGAGGGCACGGCTTCAGCCGTGCCGATATGAGCGAATAAGAGGATGGGCTTTAGCCCCTGAGGCCACCCCTCACTACTTGTGGTCCTGGGCTTCCAGCCAGCGCTCGGCGTCGATGGCGGCGCGGCAGCCGGCCCCGGCAGCGGTGACGGCTTGGCGATAGACAGTGTCGTGCACGTCGCCGGCGGCGAACACCCCTTCGACGCTCGTCTTCGACCCGTTCTTGAGCACGACGTAGCCCTTCTCCATCTCGAGCTGCCCTTCGAAAATCTTGGTGTTGGGCTCGTGCCCGATGGCGATGAAGACCCCGTCGATTGAACGCGGCTCTTCCTTCCCTGTCTTGACGTTCTTCAGCTTCACGCCCGTTACTTCGCCCTTGGCCGCGTCGAGGATGTCGCTCACCACCGTGTCCCAGAGGAAATCAATTTTGGGGTTCTTGTGGGCGCGGTCGCACAGGATTTTCGAAGCGCGCAACTGGTCGCGCCGGTGCACCACCGTCACTTTCTTGGCGAACTTGGTCAGGAAGATCGCCTCCTCCAGGGCGGTGTCGCCCCCGCCCACGACCATGATCTCTTTGTCGCGGAAGAAAAACCCATCGCAGGTGGCGCAGGTCGAAACCCCGTGGCCGATGAGCTTGCGCTCCGATTCCAACCCCAGCAGCCGCGCCGAGGCCCCCGAAGCAATAATCAGCGCCTCGGTCTGATAGGTGTTCTCCCGCGTCTTGATAGTGAAAGGCCGCTGGCTCAGATCGGCTTCTTTCGCCACTTCCAGCTTGTAGGTGGCCCCAAAGCGCTCCGCCTGCTTCTTCATCATCTCCACCAGCTCCGGGCCCTGCACGCCCTCGGGGAAGCCGGGGTAGTTCTCCACCGCTGTCGTCAGCGAGAGTTGCCCGCCGGGCTCGTGGCCTTCCAGCACCAGCGGCTCGAGGTTGGCGCGGGCAGCGTAAATGGCGGCGGTGGAGCCGGCGCAGCCCGAACCCAGGATGATTACTTTATGCACCATACGTCGTCCTCTCGAATTGGGAATGCCTTCCAGCGGTGGAGTGCTGTATTCTAGCGCAGTCCGCCGCGCCATGTCGCGGCTCTGGCCGCGGCCCCGAACTTCTTAGATGAGCGAGCCGAGCTGCGGATGCAATCACTCTGTTGAAGGGAGAAGCTATGCCTGACCGCGAAGCCGGTGTTTATGCCACGCTCGAGACTTCCGAAGGACGCATCGTTGCCCGCCTGTTCGAAGACAAGACCCCCAAAACGGTGAAGAATTTCATTGAGCTGGCCGAGGGCCGGCGGGAGTTCGTCGACCCCAAGACCCGCCAGAAGGTCAAGCGCCCGTTCTACGATGGGCTCACCTTCCACCGCGTCATCCCTGAGTTCATGATCCAAGGCGGTTGCCCGCGCGGCG
>DATEUS010000051.1:0-3088 GCA_035282985.1 Candidatus Acidiferrales bacterium | reverse complement strand
GCTGCGGTAGACGCCGCAGTGGTTCTGCTGAAAGAGCCAGTCGGGGTTGGCAGGGCTCATCACCATCGAGTGGACGCACTGGCCCACCGCGGGGAATTTCTTGGGCTGGAAGTCCGCCAGTACGTTCTTGTTGAGCGGCTGCCAGGTGGCGCCGTCGTCGTCGGAGCGGAAGCAGCCAGCGACCGAGATGCCGACGTAGAGCCGCTGGGGGCGCGACGGGTCTGGGAGGATATGGTGGACCATCAGGCCGCCGCCGCCCGGGCCCCACTTCTCGCGCGAGGCGTGCTTGTTGAGGCCTTCCACCTCGTACCAGTTCTTGCCGGCGTCATCGGTGCGGAAGAGACAGCTGGGGTCAACGCCGCACCAGAGCGTGTCGGGCCGGGAGTCGCGGTCGGGGGCGACGGTCCAGATGCGGTTGAGCTTGAGGCCGCGGTCGGGCGCGAAGCCCAAGCCTTTGCTGGCTTTCTTCCAGCTCTTGCCGTTGTTGGCGCTCACCTGGAGGTCGTTGCCCCACCACGAGGTGTTGATGGCGGCCCACAGCCGCCCGGTGCGCGGGTCGCGCAGCAGGTGGTTGACCTCCCAGCCGCCGAAAAACGGCCCCTCAACTTTCCAGTCCTTCCGCCGCTGGTCGCTCCGCAGCAGGAAGCCCCCCTTGCGCGTGCCCACGTAGAGATGGATTTCTCGCCGCGGCGTTTTTTTCCTCATTCTGGTCATGGTTGCGCTCCTCCCTGGCTCCAGCGTTGCCTCGAAACCCTCTCAGTTCATGGGATCCGTCCTTCGGGGAACAGTTGTTGCAGGGCATCGACCCAGCGGTCGCGGAAGGCTCGCACCTCGGCGGGCGGCAAATCGTAAGCCGAGAGCCAGAACCAGATTTCGTACTCTTGACCAAGTTTCTCGATGTGCAGCCAGAGCAAGGCGTCGTTGAGGTTCTCTACCGTGGCGCAGAAGCCCCGGGGCGGGTCGAAGAAGCACACCTCGCCTTCGAAGCGATCGCCGGTCGCCGCTTCGATGGCATAGTGACTGCCGGTGCGAGCGTTGTCGAGCGAGCCCTGGCGCAACAGGCCCCGGGCGCTCATCAGGCGCTGCCAGGTTGCTTCCCCAGCGAGGGCCAGGCGCAGCCGCGGCCAAGCCACCTGGCGCGGCGTGCCCGGGTGGCGCTCGAGATAGTGCCGCAGGTTGGCGAGCATGAAGCGCCAGCCGCGGCTGGTGGAATCGTAGTATTCCTCTTCCCAGTCAGCGCCGGTGCCGAAGGAATGCACTAGGCGCAGAAGGGTCTTGCCGCCGCGGCTCTCCAGGTAGTAGTCGACCGCGACGGGGATGCTGTCGGGTTTCGGCGGCGGCTCGAGCGTGCGCAGGTGGCGGTTTGGCTGCCACAAGTCGATCTTCGCTTCGCCGATCCAGGGCTCGCCCCACGACATCCAGACGGAGCCGCCGGCGCCGGGGGTGACGCGGGCTTCGAAGGGAAACCAGCGGGTGAGCTCCTCGGATTCAGTCAGAGCTTTCCAGACTGCTTCCAGCGGCGCATCAATCTCGACGGCGATTTCAACCCGGCGAGCGGGCTTCCTTTCTGTCATACTCACTTTTCGGGGAAGAGAGTTCCCAGCAGATTCTGCCAGCGATCGCGGAAGGCGTCGACCTCTTTCTGCGGCTGGCCGTAGGCGGCGAGCCAGACCCAGACCTGCCGGATACCCAGCAGCTCTTCCAGGTGAACGCGGAACAAAGCATTGTTGAGCGTCTCCACCGTGCCGCTGAAGTCTTGGGGCGGGCCCAAGAACTGCACCACGCCCTCGAGCCGGTCTCCGGTAGCAGCGCGGATCGATTAACGGTCGCCCTCACACCGACAAACTATATTGTCAAGAGGAAAATTACTGTCGGAAGGAGGGCCGTTCGCCCCCTCGACCGGTTCGCGGCGACGCCTCCAGAAACCCCTCGGAGCGCAGCGGAGACCCTGAGCGGAGTCGAAGGGCGACACGCCGTGTAGCCGCTCGAAGCGGAGCGGAGACCCTGAGCGGAGTCGAAGGGCGTACACGCCGTGTCGGGTCAAGCCCAGCCTCTGACACCTGGTCGGAGCAGCCCGCCGCTATCAGGGGCTGACTTTCTCGACCGTGACTTCGGCGTTGTAGTCGGGCTCGCCTGAGCCCGCGTCGTAGCGACGGGGGATGAGCACGTTGGCTTCGGGCCACACCGCCACCAGGCAGCCGCGAGCGACTCCGCCCAGGCGGGCACGGCCAATCAACTCGCCCGTGGCCGAGCGCAGGCGGATGCGGTCGCCGGCGGCAATGCCCAACCGAGCGGCGTCTTCCGGCGAGAGCAGCACGTCCTCGCGGCGCGTGCCGGTGAGCGGGTCGAGGCTGTCGAAGACCATGGAGTTGAACTGGCTGCCGCGGCGGGTGGCAAGATAGAAGTGAGAATCGGTTGCGGGCAGGCCCTCCTTCGCCGAGGCTGCGGAGGGTAAATCGAGCGGGCTGAACCGGGCACGGCCCTCGGACATCTTCTCGCACACGCCGCCCGCGAGCAGCCGGGGGCCGCCATACTGCACCCAGTCGCCTTCTTTTTCCAGCTTGCCGATGCCTTTGTAGAGCGGCATGACGCGGTCCATCTCGGTGCGAATCTCGGCCGCGGTGCGATAGAACAGGCCGCCGCGGATGTCTTCCGGCAGGACGAGCTGGCCGAGGTCGCTCAGGATTTCCCATTCGGTGCGGGCTTCACCGGGCGCCCGCCCGGGGATGGTGGGACTGAAGCGGATGCGGCGCTCGGTGCTGGTGATGGTGCCGCCGCCGCTCTGTTCGTAGCGGGTGCGGGCCGGCAGCAGCAGCACAGCGCCGGAGTCGAGCAGCATCGAGGAGTTGAGCGTGATGTCCTGGTGGACGCGGAAGCGGACCTTGCTGAAGGCGGTGCGAATGAAGTCTGGCTCGGGCAGGGTCTCGAGGAAGTTGCCCCCCAGGCAGTAGAGCAGGTCGAGCTCCCCGCGCGCCGCCGCTTCCAGCATCTGCGGGGCATCGAGGCCTTTCGCGGTCGGCGGCTGGTGGCCCCAGAGCTGGGCGAAGCGCCCGGCGTTCTCTTCGTTGACAGCGTAGCCGCCGGGGTA
>DATEUS010000050.1:0-3651 GCA_035282985.1 Candidatus Acidiferrales bacterium | reverse complement strand
CTGCTTGAGGGGAAAACCGGCGTGGTCGGCCCCGATGGCGACGCGCATCTTCATCTCTTCTCCAACTGCTTGCGAAAGTGATTGCGCCAGCCCGGGGACAAGGCTTCCAGCTCGATGGCGCGTCGCAGCAGTTCAGGATCGAGACTTTCTCGCAAGTAGAGCCGAGTGATCTCGGCCACGGAGATGCTCTGCGGCTCGCGGCCCGCGGGCTCAATGAGGTCGCCCGCTTCCACCGCGCCCTCCTGCACCACGCGGAAATAGAAACCGGTGCGGCGGCTGGCCAGAAAGCGCTTGACCATGTCCTCCCGACCGAATTTCAAACCCAGCTTGTAGCAAGGCAGCCGCGGCTGCGTGACCATCAGTTCCGCCGAGCCGATGCGAAAACGGTCGCCGATGTGGACACTGTCCTCCAATAGCCCTTCAGTGGTGAGGTTTTCGCCGAACATCCCCCAAGGCAGTGACCGGCCGGGCAATTCCCCGCGCCAGTAAGGATAGTGCTCGGCCGGATAGCCATAGACGGCCTTGTCCGGGCCGCCGTGAACGGAGAGGTCGGCCTGGCGGTCGCCGTCTAGGTTGAGCGCGCGCAAAGCGACGCGGCCTTCGACCGGCTCCTTGAATATGCCGGTGGTGACCGTCTGGCCGTTCGATTCCACTGTGCGCGGCAGCCCCACGTTCACGGAAACCAACTTCATTGTTGCCGTCCCGGCTCAGGAAGCGCTCGCCAACTCCCTGGCGCTGGGAAATTCTTGGATGCTTTCCGCCTGTCGAACGGCTCGGAGGACGGCTTCGGCCACGGCTTCCGCCGCCAGCGCCCCGATGGCGCCGTGGCTGGCCGGGGTGGTGAGCGTGCCGGTGCTGAGGGCAAAGAGGGTATCGCCGTCCATGGGTGTGTGCACGGGGTTGATGGTGCGGGCCAGACCGTCGTGGGCCATCTGAGCGATCTTGGTCATCTGGGCTTTGTCGAAGGCGACGTTGGTGGCGACGACGCCGATGGTGCTGTTGACGCCGGGCTGGGCGGGGAGCACGACGCCGTAGCCGCTGCGCATCTGAGCGATAGCGTCGGCGAAGCCTTTTCCGTCGGGGGTGCGCGCCCCGGCGACAATCCTGCCGCTGCGAGGGTCACGGACATCGCCGACAGCGTTCACCGCCATGAGGGCGGCAACCACGATGCCGGTGTCGCCGACAGAGATGCTGGCGGTGCCGAGGCCGCCTTTCATTGCTCTCTCCATCCCGAAGAGCTTGCCCACGGTGGCACCGGCGCCGGCGCCGACGTTGCCTTCGGCGATTGCGCCGGCGGTCGCCGCCTGGCAGGCCAGATAGCCAGACTCAGCCGTGGGTCGGATCTTGGGGTCACCCACGCCGAGGTCAAAGAGGATGGCCGCGGGAACAATGGGCACCGTAATCGGCCCCATGGGGAACCCGATGCCGCGCTCTTCCAGATAGCGCATCACGCCTGCGGCGGCGTCGAGGCCAAAGGCGCTGCCCCCCGAGAGCAACACGGCGTGGACTCGTTGCACGGTGTTGATGGGGTTGAGCAGGTCAGTTTCGCGGGTGCCGGGGGCGGAGCCGCGCACATCGACCCCAGCTACGGCGCCCTTCTCACACAGGACAACTGTGCAGCCAGTGGGGCGGCGCTGGTGGGTGAAGTGTCCCACCCTGAGGCCGGCCACATCAGTGATGGAGCCGTGAGTGGTGCTTGCGGACGGTTCCGGCATATTGCTCTCCCCTTGGTGGAGGCCGCGCTTGTGCCCGGCGCCGGGCTCGGAGCCGAGCGGAGCCAGCGCGGCCAGCCCCATCATACCCAAAAGTCTGCGCGCGAATGCACGTCTATTCATCGGCGGCTCCTGTCTCCCGCTCGCCGGGGGATTGGATGCGTGAGTGGAAGAGGAAGGTCGCAACCAGCGCCAGCGCCAAACCCACCAGAATCCCCAGCGCGTGCGGGCTCAAGGGGCCCCAGCCCTGCCCGGCCGTCCAGCGGTCAACCACGAACGTGGCCGGCACAGCACCGAGGATGCTGACCAGCGCCGCGCGCGCGGAGATGCTACGCCAATAAAGCCCCAGGAGGAGGGGGACGAAAAGGGCCACAGCCAGCAGGCCGTAGAAAATGGTCAGAGCAGAAATGATGGAGGGCAGCAGAATCGCCACGGCTACACCCAGCAAACCAGCCACCACCGCAGTGGCGCGACTGACGGCCAGCAGCCTCTTCTCCGTGACACGCGGATTGAGAAACGTCTTGTAGAGGTCAACGCTGAGAGAGGTGGAGAGCATGAAGAGAATAGCGTCGCAACTGCTGATTTCCGCTGAAAAGATGGCGGCCAGCACCAGCACGCCCAGCCAGAGCGGCAGCATCTCTTTGAGCACGGTAGGCAAAGCCAGCTCGGGGTTGGCCAGCCCCGGATAACGGGCAAAGGCAAAGACCCCGAAGAGCGGCGGCACCACGGCGAAGAAGAACAGGGCCAGCGCGTTCAAGCCCACCCCAAGGCGCACCGCGCGCTGATCCCGGGCCCCGTAAACTTTCTGAATCAATCCCGGGGAGACGATGAAGGAGGGAACCAGGATGACCACGTAGGCCAAGATGCCTTTGAGGCCGATGCCGGTAAAGCTGAAAAACCGGTCGGCTTCGGCGGCACTAGCAAAGCGGGAAGAGACCTGCTGCACAGCGGCGGGCCAGCCACCGAGGTTGTCGAGCGCAAAGGGAATCGCCACCAGCAGCCCGGTCAGGAGCACGATGAGTTCAATCAGGTTCACCCAGACGGCGGTCAACAGGCCGCCGGCGGCAAAATAGGTCACCACCACCAGGCCGCCCAGCAGGCAGCCCTGCCATTTGGGCAGGCCAGCCACCACATCCAGAATCCAGGCGATGGCGATGAGTTGGGCGGCCAAAATGGCGAGTGTGCCCAGCCAAAGCAGGACAGCCACGGTGGCGCGGACAGCGCGGCTGTAACGGCGGTCGAGGTAGTCCCCAACGGTGTCGAACTGGTATTTTTCCGCGATCACCCAGATTTTGGGCCCGACGGTGGCAGCGAGGATGAAGCTGCCGATGGCGGCGGAGCCCACCCACCACCAGGCGGAGAGCCCGAAGCGGTAGCCCAAGCCGCTGGCGCCGACGGTGGAGCCGGCGCCGATGTTGGCGGCGAGGAAAGTGGTGGCGAGCAGTCCCGGCCCCAGCGTGCGGCCAGCAACAAAGAAGTCCGCCGCTTTCTTGACGCGGCGGGAAACCAGGAGCCCGACGACAATCAGCAGGACCGCATAGGCGAACAGAAAGATTAGGTAGAGGTTCAAGGGACGCTTCGGCTCGTAGATTCGCCGCGGTGTAGCAGCGGAAAACTCAGGCCGTGGGAGCAGCCTGCTTCCGGTGAAGCCTCAGGGCTGCCTTCGGCTTCGCTCAGGCCAAGGAAGCCCTGACCCGCCAAGTCAAGTAAGCTAATACAACCGCTTCTAGCCGACCTTGTCGATGGCCTGGACCTTGTCCTGACAGTCAAACCAGATGTTGACAATCTTGTAGCGGCCTACGTTCTTGTAGACGTAGAGCCGGCAGAGCTCTTCCTGGTCGCGCACGGGCTGGTCCTTGTCGGGCCGGCCCATGATCTCCAGCACCGCGGCCCGGTCCATGCCGATCGTGACCTTGCCCAAGTCGGCCTCGGTGGCCTT
>DATEUS010000049.1:0-3820 GCA_035282985.1 Candidatus Acidiferrales bacterium | reverse complement strand
CGCCGCAGTTGATGGCGGTGGTGTAGAGCTTCTTGATGGTGTCGGGGTCGCAGCGGGTGGTGTCCTCGGTGACGTACATCACCGGCAGCCCCAGGCTGCGGGCGTAGGTGACGGCCTTTTCCGTGGTGCGGAGGAGGAAGTCCACGCTCCAGTCTTCGGCGTAGCGGCGGATGGGGCTGGAGCCCAGAAAGGTAGCGGCCTCGATGGCAATCCCGACTTTCTCGGAAATCTCAGCGATGGGGCGGATGTCAGCCTCCACCGTGCGCGCGGCGCAGTTGGGGCGAATCTTGAGCCTGGCGGAGATGATCTCACGCGCCAGGCGCTCTACGTCGGCTTGGGCGCGGGGGCCGGCCCCCGGCAGGCCGAGATCAACGGAATCGATGCCCAACTCCTCCATCAAGTGGAGGATCTCAATCTTGTCTTGGATGGAGGGGTCGCGCACCGAGGGTGACTGGAGGCCGTCGCGCAGGCTCTCGTCATCGAGCATGTACGTGCGGCCGGGAGGCAGCTCGGGGGCGCCCTGGGCGTTCCAGTCGAAAATTAGCTTCTCGTAGTCCATCGCTTCACTCGACAGCATCAGTAGCGCAGCACCAAGGAGCGCGGCAACTCCTCCGGGCGCGGAAGGTAGAGAGTCTGGCAGCGATGGCAGCGGTAAACCTCCCTCCCCTTCCCCAGAATGGCCTCCAGTTCCTTGGGGTAGTCGTAGTAGCGCTTGATGTGCCCGGCGCAGAGTTTGCCCTTGCCGTCTTTTTCGTCGCAGGCGCGCTGGCGGGGTCTGCGGACTTTCATCTTCGGGCCAGGAGTACCGGGAGTTGCGGTTTCAGCTTCGCCCATGCTGCTCCTTCACGCCGCCTGCCGGCGGCAGACAGACCCTTCGACTACGCTCAGGGCAAGCATGAATGTCTGTCCTACCAAACCTTGTCCACGTGGGTCGATTATACCGAATCCGCCTCAGCTTGTGCAGGCGGCACAGCCGCGGGCGCGGTGTCGGGGTATTCGACCTCGACGAGGTAGAGACCCTCGGGCGGCACGGTGGGACCGGCCTGGGAGCGGTCGCGGGCCTCGAACAGCCGCGGAATATCCTCGGGCTGAAGGCGCCCTTTGCCCACATCAATCAGCGTGCCCACCAGCTTGCGCACCATGTAGCGCAGGAAGGCGCGGCCGCGCACGGTATAGACCAGTTCTTCCTCCTCCGAACAGCGCTCCAGACGGGACGAATAGACGGTGCGTACCTTGCTCTTGTCGCGTTCCTCCGGGTCCCAGGTGCCGAAGGTAGAGAAATCGTGCTCGCCCTCGAAGAGCGGCGCGGCCCGCACCATAGCCTCTTCATCGAGCGCGTAGGGGTAGTGGTAGACATAGCGCCACTTGAACGGCGGACAGACAGTGGTGCGCAGGATACAGTAGCGGTAGGTCTTGGCGCGGGCGTCCCAGCGGGCGTGGAAGTCGAGCGGAACCTCTTCCACCTTGTTGACGCGGATGCTGGGCGGGAGCAGGCTGTTCAGCGCCCGCTGAAAGTTTTCGGCTGGGATGGGGCTGCGGGTCTTGAAGTGCGCCACCTGGCCGAGGGCGTGCACGCCGCCATCGGTGCGGCCCGAGCCATGCAGCCGGACTTTCTCGCCGGTGATCTTGTTCAGCGTGTCAATCAGCGCCCCCATGACGGTAGGCACACTGGGCTGAATCGCCCAGCCGTGGAACTCACTGCCGTCATAGGCCAACGTAAGTTTCAGGTTTCGCACAGCAGGAGATTATGAAGGATGGAGGCACAGGAGGCAAAGGAAGCAAACGAAGTACCGAAGAAAGGGAGGAGACAGATTCCCCAGTGGCAGGAGCCACTGGGTTGGACAGGTAGGATGTTGCTGCGGGTAGTTCCAGTGGCATGGGCCACTGGCCCCGCCGCTGGCGGGGCTGGGCTACACAGTTTTTCCCGCTTCCCTGCCTGGCTATTTCCTTGCTTCCTTGTTCTCCGGCCGGCTGCCGGGCTTCTCCAAAGGATGTCCTTCGCGGCAGAGAGGACATTCTTCGGGCGCGTAGGTCTCAATCTTCTTGGTGAGCAAGGTGCGCAGGGGGACCCTGAAGTCGAGGCGGCTGCCACTGCGGTCCATAATAGCGGCGACGCCTACCACTTCCCCGCCTTCCTGACGCACTACCTCCATGGTCTCGCGCGCGGAAGCGCCGGTGGTGAGGACATCCTCAGCCACCAGCACTCGCTCGCCGGGGGCCAGGGCAAAGCGGCGAAGAGCGAAGCGCCCGGTGGCATCCCGTTCCACAAATACCGAGCGGGCACCGAACTGCCGCGCCAGCTCGTAGCCCAAGATTATGCCGCCCAGCGCCGGCGCCGCCACTACGTCGATCTGCATGTCAGCGAAGCGGTCGGCCAGGGCGTCGGCGAGGCGGGCGGCGTGCGCCGGGTGCTCGAAGAGCAGCGCGCACTGGACGTAAAGCGCGCTGTGCAGGCCGGAGGAGAGTTGGAAGTGGCCGTGGCGGATGGCGCCCGTGGTTTCGAGCAGCAGCTCAATCTCTTCCTGTTTCATGCGCAGACACTGATTCGAAGGCGAGGAAGAATGTACCACAGAGATTCCCCGACCAGCAGGCGGGCTTCGCGCCCCCTTGGAGGCCCGGGTGCCCCTCGGCCGCGCCCGCTGGCAAGCGCGGGGCAGGCTCGGGACAGGCTCCGCACCGCCTCCGGACGGGAGGGGCCAAGCCCCTCCCCTACTCCAGAAAGAGGCTGGGGAGCGGGGTTGGGAGCATTTCTAGGACCCCGGTGTCTCCGGTGACACCGGCCCTAGGAGCCACGATCGGGGTGGGGGGCGTCTCCCCCTACCGCCCCTGGACGGGGGCAGGCCCAGGCCCTACCCGAGCTGAGAGAGCACGGAAAGAGTGTCGAAGTAGAGCCGGAAAGGCTCGAAAGCTTTTTCGAGCAATTCGAGGTATTTCTCCCGGTCGTAGTGGTGCCAGCCGCTGAGCAGGGTAAAAGGCTTGGCACGCTCGGAGGGGACGGCGTCAGCGGCACTGGTGATGACGTACTCCACCACCTCGCCCGGGCGGAGCTTGACCCCGCGGGCCGCCAGGGACTGCGCCGCCACCGCTACGTGGCTGGCACGGCGGTAGTCTTCCGGGTATTGGGTCAGGCGCTTGCGGATAATCAATTCTTCCCAGCCAACTCTGCCCTCCTGCAAGCGGGCCCGGTAGCGCTCCAACACTTCAGTAGCGTCAGCCAGCTTGCGGCGGTAGGAATCGGCGTCGTCGGCTTCGGCCAGAATGGTCAACACCTCTTCCTGCATGCGGGCAACGAGCGGTGGGGCGTCGTGCCGGCGCATTTCGAGCCCACGGACTTTGATCTGGTTGCCGTCGGCAAAAACACCGAAGTAGCGGTTGGGCACGGGCACAGTGGGGTCTTCGCGCGAGGGCAGGAAGACGATGAACTTGTAGACGCCGGCCAGGTCCACCGGCAGGTCGGTGGCGGCTTCGAGGGCGCGGGCCAGGCGCTCGTAGTCGGCGCGGGTGGCGCCGGACTTCTCGACCCAGAGCGAGTCCACGATGGCGTGCAACAGGCGGAAGCCGGCGCGCTCGGCGATTTCCTTGGCGCGCAGCAGCCGGTCGCGCCCGAAAGCGTTAATGGTCTCGTGGGCCTCGATGCGGCCGAAGCGGGCGTTCTTGTAGCCCAGGTAGCCGAAGCAGGTGACCAGCATCCACTTGAGGGCGTTCTGGCGCTGGTCGTAGCGGCGGTAGTCGCTTTCATTCTCCTCGGCGGCCGCCTGCTTCTTGAGCAGCTTGTAGCGCCGGCGCTTTTCGATCAAGGGCGCGACCGTCTGCGGCACCA
>DATEUS010000048.1:0-2097 GCA_035282985.1 Candidatus Acidiferrales bacterium | reverse complement strand
GTCCTGAAACTCTATGGTCAACTCCAGGGCGACAATCCGGCGGGGACCGTGGTTGGTGACGATGCCGTCAAGGTAGGTGACCTCCTGACCGAGGAAATTCTGCCAACGGCTCAGTTCCAGCTGGGTGATTTCAATCTGGCTCAGATAGGCTTGGTCTGCTGGGGTGAGAGGTGGCAGAACAGCGGGGACCGCGGGTGCGCGCGGCGGGGCCGGCGGCCCCAGCCAAAAAATGCCCCCCAGCACAGCCAGGCCCACGGCAGCGGCCACCAGCAGGGGCAGCTGCCAGCCGCCGTTGCGGTTGTCGCTGTCAATTCGCAGAAGTGGGGGCTCAGTGCTCATAGGGTGCCCGCACCCTAGCACACGAGTCCGCTCAAATCAATTTGGCAGCAGTCGCCAGCCTGATGCCGGTATGATAGGCGACAAAGTTTCCTGCGAAGGAGCCAGCGGTGGGGAAACCGGAGTTGACAGCCCTACGGACGCGGCTCGAAGTTTTTCTGGGCGCCGATCCTCGACGCGAGATCACCGAAGACGGTGAGTTGCTCTTCGAGCTGCGCGACACCCACTACCGCCTGGAAGAAGCCCACGGCAAGCTGCTGCTCCATCTCTGGTCGCCTGAGCGCAACTGGGTGCGGCGGGTGGTGGGGATTGCCGAGGAAACGCCAGACCGGCTGGTGGTGGAGGTGGAGCGTTTCGGGCAGAGCCGCCCGGGCGAACTGGTGGTGGCGGCGCCGCGCCGGCGCGTTACCGGCGACCGCGGACGCGCCGCCGCCCGGCGGAAATACAGCGCCTGGCTGCGGCGATTGCTGGCGCGGGAATTCCCGCGGGCGCGGCTGGAGGGCGTCTCCACCGGCGCTGACTTGACCCGCTCGTTCTCCGGGGTCTACACGCGCGCTCGCCTGGTCGAAGGCAACCGCTGGTGGGCGGTGCTGGGGATGAACGCTGGCGAGGCAGCCGCCGCTGCCGACGGCCTGCTGACCTATGCGCTGGTGTGGCTCGATTGGAACCGACGGCGCTATCCCGAGCGGGTCTGGGCAGGCTTGCGCCTGTTCCTGCCGCACGGCCGCTTCCAGATGACGGCCGCACGCCTGGGTTTTCTCCGCCGGCCGGAGGCCGCCACGGAGCTCTACGCCACCGACGAAGAGGAATTCTCCTGCGTGCGCGTGGACGAGCGCAACCTCGGCAACCTGGATACCCATTTGGCCCCGGCGCGGCGGGCGGAAGAAATCCTGGCAGCGGAGAGCTCAGCGGTAGAACGGATTCGTGCTCTGGCCCCGGAGGCGATCGAGGTGGTGCCGTCGGCCGGACGCAATCAACTGGGCATCCGCTTCCGCGGTCTCGAGTTCGCGCGCTCGGTCGGGGGCCAGGTGCGCTTCGGCGTGGGGCGGGAGGAGCAGCCGCTGGCCCCGAAGAACTTTGCGCGTCTGGCGGCGTTGGTCAAACGCTTGGACCGCGAGCGAACTGCCGCCGGCCCGCCTAGAAGTCCCTACTACCGCTGGCAACCCGAACGCTGGCTGGAGAGCCTGGTGCGGACGGGCCCCGGGGTCATCGATCCTCGGCTGGTCCCTGAGCCGCTCTATTCCCAGGTGCCGGCGTTCGCGGGCGGCGAGCGCGGGGTGGTGGATCTGCTGGGCGTGACCCGCGACGGGCAACTGGTGGTGATAGAGTTGAAAGCCTCCAGCGACATCCATCTGCTGCTGCAAGGGCTCGACTACTGGCTGCGGGTGCGCTGGCACCACCAGCGCGGCGAGCTGGCCTCGAATGGCTATTTCCCCGGCGTGGACCTCAAGCCTGATCCTCCCGAGCTTTTGCTGGTGAGTCCGGCCTTGCAGTTCCATCCCGTCACCGAGACCTGCGCGGCCTATCTGCTGCCCGAGGTGCGGGTGACTCTGCTGGGCTTCAACGAAGACTGGCGGCGAGGGCTGAAAGTTGTTTTCCGCCGGGGTAGCGGCGCGGCGGGCGCCTGAGCAAACAACAAAGAAAAAGCGGGAAGCGACGTTGCCTTTCAGCGCCGCCGCTTCCCGCCTCGTGGAAGTCGGGGTGGATTGTCTAACCCAATTAGATGCAGGCGGGCGGGGAGGGTTGTCTGCCCCGGCGGGG
>DATEUS010000047.1:0-29864 GCA_035282985.1 Candidatus Acidiferrales bacterium | reverse complement strand
CGCGCCACCTGGCGCACCGCCGGCGAGACGCCGTGGGCGCTGAAAATCAGCCGCGCGCCTTCCGGCACCTCTTCCAGACGGTTGACGAAGACCGCGCCCTTGGCCGCCAGCTCTTCCACCACGTAGCGGTTGTGCACAATCTCGTGCAGGACGTAGATGGGCGCGCCGTAGGCCTTGAGCGCCAGGTCAACAATCTCAATCGCCCGCACCACGCCCGCACAAAAACCGCGCGGCCGCACGCGGTAGAGCGTTTTTCTGGAATCCTGCGCCGTCATCGAAGCCCTATGATAACCCATCCCTTGAGGATACGCACCAGCGCCGCCGCAGCGGCGCACAAAAGGAACTTCGTTCAGCCCAGCGGCCCCTGCCGCTGGGAAATCTGAGAGGGGCAATAGGATGAGCAACTAGAAATCAACCAGCGGCCGCAGCCGCCGGACGAGTGCGCGTTTGCAGAGGCGTCCAGTGAGCCATAGAAAACCGCCCCAGAAGAGCAGCACCAGCCCATAGCGGGCAAAGAAGAACACAAACCCGAGCAGCATTCCGGCAAAGCGCTCGTAGCCTTCGACAAAAGCATTGCGCAGCCGCGTCGCGGTTCCCACCGGCGCCGAGTCGAGCTGCGCCTGGAATTCCTCCAAGAGCGTCACCGCCACCGTGGCCAGCTCCACCCGGTGCATCAAGTTCTGCCGCTGCGCCTCCATGCGCTCGATTTCCTGGCGCGTGCGGTCAATCTCCCGTTCCACCTCCAGGATGTCGCGCACCTTGCCGGTGCGCTCGTTGAGCACGGCAATCAGCCGCTGCTCGGTGGCGCGGGCGTTGCGCAGGCGCGCTTCCAGGTCGACGACTTGTTCAGTCAGCTCTTCGCTGGAGAGCTGCTCGTTGATCACCCGGCCCAGCCCGCGTAGTTGCTCGAGCACCGCCTGCAACTGCTCGGCCGGCACCCGCAGCACCAGGTCGGCCTGCTGCGGTTGGTCGGGCGTCTCCGCCGAGCTCGATTGCGCCACGTAGCCGCCCGCTTCCTCCACCAGCCGCTCGACCTTCTCCTTCGAGGCCGTGAACTCCTTGACCTCCACGGTCAAATAGACGTGGTAGGCGATCAGCCGCCGGGCAGCGGCGCTCTCGGTCCGCTGCCGGTTGGCCGCAAACGCCTGCTCGCCTGCAGCGGCGCTCTTCGCCCGGCTCTCCTTGTCCTCGGAGGCAACACGGTCGGCCGTCAGCGGCGCGGCCTGCTTCTGCGCCTCCAGGCGCCTGCCGGCCACGCCACCGGCGACTCCGCTGGCCGCCTCGTCCTTAGCTTCTAACTTCTCGAGCGCGTAGGTTTTCGCCTTCGTCTCCGTCTCCGCGGGCGCGCCTTCGAGCCCCACCGTGGACGGTGCTGCTGGCAGCACCGCGCGGCGCGCGGCAGGAGCATCAGTCTTCGCAGGCGGCGAAGGCACCTCCCGAGAAACCTCAGGCACCGCTGCCGGTGGCGGTGCGGGCTCAGCGCTCCGCTTGTAGGCAAGCTGCTCCTCCTGTCGCGGTTCAATCCTCTCCAAGGAAGTCATCTTCGACCGATACAAGTTCGGCAGGCTGAGCGCCGCCACCACCAGCACAACAGCCGCCGTAGCGGCCAAGGCAACGGCTGGTCGCAGCCGCAGCCAACCCCAACGAGTTTTTTCCAGCTCCACCGCGGGCGGGCGCAGGCTGGCCGGCGCCGGCTCTACCTGCCATTGCTTCAACGTGGCTGAAACGCGCTTGAGGTCGTCGAGCAGCCCCGCGCACTGACGGCACTCGTGCAGATGCGTCTCCACTTCCGTCTGCCGGGCCGGAGTCAACTCCCCGTCCAAGTAAGCCTGCAACTCTTCCGCTTCCACCCCGTGTTTCACCATGACCTTACGCCCCCTCCAACCCGCGCGGAGCCAGCAAGTCCCGCAGCGCCAGCTTGGCGCGGAACAGCCGCGAGCGCACCGTGCCCACCGGCACCTTCAACACCTGGGCGATCTCTTCGTAGCTCAGCCCTTCGTACTCGCGCAGCATCACGATCTCCCGCTGCCCCGGCTCCAACTGCGCCAGCGCCTCCCGCACCTGCTGCACGACGGCCGGGTCGCTCCTCGCCGCCGGGACGTCCTCGGGCAGCGGATCGCTCTCCTTCTTCTTGCGGTGCTCGGACGCCACCCGGTTGAGCGCGATGCGATAGAGGTAAGTCCGAAAGCTGGCGGTCACCTGGTAGCCGTTACGGTGCTGCACCAGGGCGAGAAAAACATCCTGGGTGATTTCTTCCGCCCGCCCGGGGTCGTTCACCCGCCGCCGCACGTAGCCGTAGATCGAGTTCTTATAGCGGTCGAACAACTCGCGGAAGGCGAGCCCGTCGCCGCCCTTGAACGCCAGCATCAGCTCTTCATCCAACCGGTCGCTCAATGGCCGGTCTCCGTCTGGGTTCTTCGCTGGTAGTATCGCCGGCGGGCGGCGAAAGTTCCTTCAGAGCAAGACCACGGACTGCTGGGTGGGAATGTCGAAGCGCTTGCGGCAGCGGGGATTGCGGCAGGCCAGCATCTCGTCCACCCGCACCATGTAGGAGCGCGCCTTGGCGAACCGCTGCCGGTCTTCGGCGCTGGCGCCGCGCGGAAGCTCCTTCCGCTTCTCGCGCACCAGCCAGCGGACGGTGTACTCATGGGCCTCGCGGCAGGAGGGACAGGTGTACTGCACCGTCTTGCTCTCTTGCCGCTCCTGGTAGAAGTCGCGTTCCTGCATTCTGGCAACCTCCCAACCAGCAGCATTTTACCCTCTCCGGGGTTGGTAGCGGCGACGAATCCTTTTCTTTCGATTCGTCGTCGGCCTGGAAGCGGTTGGACAACCTCCGCCCCGAAGCTTCGGGGCGGGTCAGGGCACCCCTGGCCTGAGCGAAGTCGAAGGCAGCCCTGACATGAAAAGCCGGAAAATCTGCGGGCTTTAGCCCCTGAGGTTTCTCCCTGAATTAAGGTTATGCAATGGCTTCTACCCAGTTGGGCGCCTGAGGATTTCCTCTTCGAGTTGACCCTGGCTGCGATTAGCCGTAGCATTATTTTCTGCTTGATCTCTGGAGCGACGAGATGACTGTCCGGTGCGGCTCACCGGCCTGGTGGTTGACTGGGAGAAGCGCAGAGTGAACTACCACTTGGTTACCCCTGCGACTGCTCCCTAGCTACGCTGATGGAAATACCCAAGCTGCCCGACTGGCTGCACCTCAGCTCGGCCGTCGTCACCGCCCACACCGGCCGCCATCCCATCGTCGCCCTGGAGTCAGCCGTCCTCACTCACGGCTTGCCTCCGGACGAGCGCCTGCCTGTAGCCAACGAACTGGAAGAGGCCGTCCGCCAGGCCCACGCCACCGCGGCCTTCATCGCCCTCGTAGCCGGCAAAGCCCGAGTTGGTCTGATCGCCCGCGAGCTCGAAACGCTGACCCAGGAAGAGGGCGTTGCCAAATGCGTCCGCGCCGACCTGGGCTGGCTGCTGGCCCAGCACGCCTCCGCCGGCACAACGGTTTCCGCCACCATTTTCGTGGCTGCGCAGGCAGGCATTGAAGTGGTGGCCACCGGCGGGATCGGCGGGGTCCACCGCGACGCTGCCGACACCTTCGACATCTCCGCCGACCTGGTCGAGTTGTCCCGCACCCCGGTCACGCTGGTCTGCTCCGGCGTCAAGACCGTCCTCGACCTCCGCAAGACGCTCGAGTTCCTCGAAAGCCAGAGCGTTCCCGTGATTGGCTTCGAGACCGAGGAGTTGCCGGGTTTCTTCGTCCGCCAAACCGGGCTGCGGCTGCGGGCGGTGGCTCGTGATCTCACTGAGCTGGCGGCCGCCGTGCACAGCTACCGCGCCACCGGGTACAACGGTGGCATTGTGGTGGGGAACCCGGCGCCCGCCGAGGCCGCTCTCTCTGCGAAGGAGGTGGAGCCGCTGGTGGCCAGGGCGCTCAAGGAGGCCACCAAACAGGGGGTCTCCGGAGCTGCGCTCACGCCTTTCCTGCTCGATAGCCTGAACCGCTTGAGCGGCGGCGCCACCCTGCGCGCCAACAAAGCTTTGCTGCGCAGCAACGCCGAACTGGCCGCCCGCCTGGCCGTGGCCCTGCGCAAGGGCCACAGCTAGCCCAAGCTCCAGTCTCCTATCTTTATTGTCGTCGCCGGAATTGGGCATAATAGTCACGTAAGCGAGTTCGTCATGCCGGCCAACCTCAGCCCGGAATACCTCGAAGCCGAGCAACGCTTCAAAGAGGCCCACGCCACGGCGGAGAAAATCGCGGCTCTGGAAGAGATGCTGGCCACCATCCCCAAACACAAGGGCACGGAGAAGATGCAGGGGGAGCTGAAGCGCAAGCTCTCCCGGTTGCGCCGGGAAACGACAAAGAAGACCGCCACCAAGCACGCCCCGCCGATCTACTACGTCGAGCGCGAGGGCGCCGGCCAGGTGGCGCTGGTAGGGCCGCCCAACAGCGGCAAGTCTTCCCTGGTCGCGCGCCTCACCCACGCCACCCCCGATGTGGCCGACTACCCGTTCACTACCCGCCTGCCCCTGCCGGCCATGATGCCCTTCGAGAATATTCAAATCCAACTGGTCGACCTGCCGCCGCTCCACCCCGAATCGCACGAAACCTGGGCCGCGCAGGCCGTGCGCAACGCCGATGCAGTGGTCCTGGTCGTCGACCTGAGCGATGCCGCCGTGCTCGAACAACTCACCGAAACCCTGGGCTTGCTCGAGCAAGGCAAGGTCAGCCTCGGCCCGCCGCCGGCGGAGCTGCCCCGCGGCTTCGCCCACAAGCCCGCGCTGCTGGTAGGCAACAAGTGCGACCGGCTCTCAGCGCGAGACAACTTCGACATCCTGGCCGAGCTGTGGAAAGACCGCTTTCGCCTGCTGGCGCTCTCCACCCGCAGCGGAGAGAATCTCGACGCCTTTCCCCGCGCCGTCTTCGAGCTGCTGGGGATCGTGCGCGTCTACACCAAGGTTCCCGGCAAGAAGGCCGACCTCAGCGCCCCCTTCGTCCTTCCTCGGGGCTCGACCGTTCACGACGTGGCCGAGCGCGTGCACAAGGATTTCGTCGCCCGGCTCAAGTTCGCCCGCTTGTGGGGTGGGGGGAAGTTCGAGGGGCAGATGGTGCAGCGCGACTACATCGTCGAAGACAACGACGTGCTGGAGCTGCACGCCTGACCCAGCTACATCTCGCCGCGCACCAGGTCCCGCCAGCGCTCCCGCCGCCGCACCACCTCAAAGCGCTGCCCCCGCACCAGCACTTCAGCGGGGCGGCGGCGGGCGTTGTAGTTCGAGCTGAGGACGAAGCCATACGCCCCCACATCGCGCACCGCCAGCAGCGCCCCCGACTCCAGACGCGGCAGGCGCAGGTTGCGTCCGAGGGCGTCCGCAGTCTCGCAAATGGGGCCGACCACGTCACAAGTTGATGAGGCTCGGCGTTCCACCCTCTTCTCCACCGGCTCAATGCGATGGGCAGCGCCATAGAGGGCGGGGCGGAGAAAATCGCTCATCCCCGCATCCACCACCACGAAGCGACGCTGCGGGGTGTCTTTCTCCAGCAGCACGCGGGTCAACAGCACCCCCGCCGGGCCGACAATCACCCGTCCCGGCTCCAGCAGCAGGCGGCAACCCAGTCGCCGCACCAGCCGCTTGACGCTGGCAGCGTAGTCGGCCAACGGTACGACCTTTTCATTCTGGTAGCGAATCCCGAGGCCGCCGCCGAAGTCCAGGTAGCGGACGCGAAGACCTTTCTCCTCGAGGCGACCTGCCAGCGATCCGAGGCGAGCCAGCGCCTTCTGAAAAGGCTCGAGCCGCGTAATCTGCGACCCGATGTGACACCCCAAACCAAGAAACTTCAGCTCGGGCCGAGTGGCGGCCCGCAGGCAGAGCGCCACCGCCTCCCGCCAGGCCACGCCGAACTTGTGGGCATGCCGGCCGGTGGATATGTGGGGGTGCGTGTGAGGATCGACGTCGGGATTCACCCGCACCAGCACCCGCGCTCGCCGCCCGAGCCGTCGCGCCCGTGCCGACAAGAGCTCCAGCTCCGCATCCGATTCCACGTTGAAGAGCAGGATGTCGTGCCGCAGCGCGAGATCAATTTCCTTACGGGTCTTCCCTACGCCGGAGAAGACCACTTTGCGAGGAGTGACGCCGGCACGCAGCAAGCGATCCAGCTCGCCGCCGGAAACAATGTCGAACCCAGCCCCCAGGCGGCGAAGTTCGCGAAGCACCGCCAGGTTGGAATTGGCTTTTACGGAGTAGCAGAGCAGGTGCGGCACGCCCTGGAAGGCGCGCGCCAGCCGGCGATAGTTCTCCCGCAGCGCGGCGCGGCTGTAAACGTAGGTGGGCGTGCCGACGGCCGCCGCCACCCGGCTGAGGGGCACCCCCTCGCAGTAGAGTTCCCCTCCCCGCCCGCGAAAAAAGCCCTGGGTCACTTGGACGCAACCCCCTCCACAGCATTCATCAAGTCCTGAGGATGATAATGACCCGGAAGGCGAAAATGAATAGGGCATTCTATCTGTGGCGAGCCTCCGCGGCCCACCGGCCGAGGAGAGAGCGAACCCGAAGATTCCCACTCGACATTCCGCCCCGGGCAGGCTAGGATTCTTCCCTTAGGCTGCTTCAAGTCTCGCTCGGGGGACGACGACGCCTTCTTTGAAGAGCTCTCGGACGCGGGACCCCAGCACGTTGAATCTTCATGACCGACCAGCCCGCAGACCAGTACAAGACCCGGCGCCGCAGTGAGCGGCTGTTCCTCTCCCTCCCTATCCGCGTCCGTGCCACCGATCCGAAGGGCCGGGACTTCACCGAAGATTGCATCTCCATCAACGTCTCCCGTCACGGGGCCCGCATCCGTCTGAAAAATTCTCTCACTGTGGACGACGTCATCCACATCACCAACCTCAAGAACAACCGGGGAACGACTTTCCGGGTGGTGGGCCGGGTCAGCGAGCCCCAACCCGACCTCGACTATACCGACTGGGGCGTGGAGACCCTCGATCCCACCGTGGAAATTTGGGGAGTGGAGCTGCGGGACAATCCCGTGGAGGAAACCGCCTTTTCGGCTGTCTTGCAGTGCAACAACTGCACCATCATGTCCTCCTTCCTCCTTACCCACAAAGAAGTGGGCGCCATCGGCGCCTCGGCCTTCATCACCCGACCCTGCCCCCGCTGCCTGCGCGAGACGGTCTGGACCTACGTAGCCTCGGATCGGCGCCAGGTCCCGATTCCTTCCGATGGCAAGCGCCTGGCGGAGCAAGCGACGGCCAGGGCGGAGGACGAGCGTCGGGGCGAGGAGGAGCGTCGCCGCGAACGCCGCCTCGCCATCCAAGTCCCCATTCGCATCCGTACCCCCGAAGGGGAAAAAGAAATCAGCACCACGGTTGACCTGTCACGCAAGGGCCTTCGCTTCCTGGGCGCCAAGGAATACGCGGTGGGCTCGATCCTTTTTGTGACCGCACCTTACAGGGTGGGCGAACAACCCATCGAGATGAAGGCGGTCGTGGAGACGGTGGAAGAGGCGCCGGAGAGTCCGCCCCCAGCCGCCGAAGGCAAACAGGCCGCCGTCGCCCACGTAGGCGAGTTGCCCGGCTCGCCCAAGAAACTCTACGGGGTCAAGTTCGAATCCCCGTAAACCCCAGTTGCAGATTGACATCTGTTGGTTGAAAGAATAGTCTCCGGCCAACGCAGAGTCTCCTATTTCGAGATTTTGGAACGGCGGTCCATTCTGGGTGGGGAAGTAAGATGGCTCTTCAAGAAGTGAAGGAATTCCTCAGACCGGAAAGCAGTCAAGCTGCCGTGGAGCTCTTGGCGAAGTATGGGAACAGAGCGGTAATCCTAGCAGGAGGGACCTTCCTGCACGGCCTGGCCTCCCGCGGGCTTCTTCCCAACCTTGACGCCCTCATCGATTTGCAGCAGGCGGGCCTTTCCTACGTGAAGTCGGAAGATGGTGCCCTGGCATTAGGAGCCATGGCTACTTTTGCGGATCTGAGAGACGCTGACCAGCTCAAAGGCACGTCCAGGTTCGGCGCTGTAAGCGACGCGGTCCGGTATCCGCCGCCTCAAATTCAGAACATGGCCACGGTGGGCGGGAGCGTGGCGACCGCCACCTCCCTGTTTGACCTGCCGGTGGCCCTCATGGCTCTTGACGGCACGGTCAAAGCGCTTGGCCCGGCCGGATTTCGAGCGATTGGGCTAGACAACTTTTTCCTGGACTACTTTGAACCGGCGCTCCAGAAGGAAGAACTCCTGGTCGAAGTCCTCTTGCCCAAGCTGCCGCCCAGGTCCGCCAGTGCCTTCCTGAAGTTGGAGACCAACGCCAACGACCTGGCTTTGCTGAATATTGGCGTGCGCATCACGGTAGATGAATCAGGCACATGCCTGGAGGCTCGCGTAGTTGTGGGCGGTGGAGTTGGCAAATCTCCTGTCCGGGCCGTTTCCTGCGAGAGTATTTTGAAAGGAAAGCGGTGCAGCGAGAAGATTCTTGCCGAGTGTGCGCAGGCTGTCTTGGCGGACGTTCACCCGGTCTCCGATCACCGCGCCTCGGCCCAATATCGGGCTGCGGTGGCCAAGGTCTTCGTTAGAAGAGCCCTGCTGCAAGCGCTGGGGCGACTGGGGCTCACAGTCAGCTAGAAGGTGTCCAAGGAGTTCATCGGATGAAGCAGAGAATCAACCTGACAATCAACGAAGAACTCCAAGAAGTTTTTGTGGAGCCGCACCAGACTCTGCTGCACGTGCTGCGGGAAGAGCTGGGGCTGATAGGCACCAAGAAAGGGTGCGATACGGGAGGCTGCGGCTGCTGCACCGTTCTGCTTGACGATCGCGCCGTCTACGCTTGCATGGTCTTTGCCCTGAGCGCACAAGGCAAGAAGATAATTACGATTGAGGGGCTCAGGGAGAACGGCAAACTGGATCCAGTCCAAGAGGCCTTTATTGAGGCGGGTGCGGTCCAGTGTGGTTATTGCACCTGTGGGATGATCATGGCTGCCAAGGCGTTTCTCCTCCATAACCCTGCTCCAAGTGATCAAGAAATCCGGGCGGGGATAGCGGGTAACCTCTGCCGATGCACGGGATACCACAAGATCGTAGAGGCGGTTCGAGCGGCTTCTCGCCCAGGCTGATTGCTTCTAGGTGAGGCCAACGGCTATGTCCGAGATGAAAATAGTTGGCAAGCGGGTTCTCCGGTCGGACGCTTACGACAAAGTTACGGGGGGAAGAGGTTACCCGGTCAACGTTCGGCTTCCAGGGATGCTTCATGCCAAGCTCTTGCGGAGCCCCTACCCGCATGCCCGTGTTCTCCATATTGACACCTCCAAGGCGGAGAAGCTGGCCGGGGTCAAGGCGGTGTTGACGCCGGCAGAGGTACCTCAGATCAAGTTCCATCCGGTTTTTTTCTCGCCCAGCCTGGCCGCGAGCATGATTCGAGACATGCTGATCTTGAGCGACACCGTGCGCTTTGCCGGCCAGCCGGTGGCGGCCGTGGCTGCTGTTCAACCGGAGGCTGCCGAGGAGGCACTGAAGCTGATTCACGTGGAGTACGAGAGATTGCCGGCTGTCTTTGATCCCGACCAAGCAGTCCAGTCGGGCGCCCCCAGGATCCATGAGCATGCGGAAAGCAACGTTGCTATGCATCCCTCCTTCAGTTTTGGGGATCTGGAACGGGGCTTTGAGGAAGCCGATTACGTCTTCGAGAACACCTATCAGACACAGCGCGTGCATACCTGCTACCTGGAGCCCCGCGTATGCGTCGTGGAGAGCGATTCGCAGGGGAATTTGACTGTTTGGTCCTCCACCCAGCACATCTTTGGCTTGAGAGAAAAGCTGGCCTTTGCCTTGGGTCTTCCCATCAGCACGGTGAAGGTCGTGAAGCCGCCTTATATCGGCGGGGGGTTTGGCGGCAAGCTCGACATGGGGTATATCGAGCCCATCTGCGCCCTGCTGAGCCGCAAAACCGGCCGCCCCGTGCGCATCGAGCAGACACGCTACGAAGACTTTATTACCACGGCCCGAAACCCCATCAAGATTCACCTAAAGACCGGCGTCAAGAAGGACGGGACCTTCACTGCCCGGTACGCGAAGAGCATCTTGGACACAGGAGCTCACGCCACGCACGGCGCGGTGGTGCTGATGGTTCACGGATTCTACGGATTCCTCTTGCGCTACCGGTGTCCCAACCAGAAATGGGAGGGCTACACCGTGTACACCAACAACATGATTGGAGGCGGATTTCGTGGGTACGGGGCTCCCCAGGCAGCCTTCGCGGTAGAATCGCAAATCGATGAGATCTGCGAAGAATTAGAGCTTGATCCCATTGAGCTTCGCCTGAAGAACGCCCACAGCGAAGGACAACCGCACCCCTTTGACCCGAGCTTCAATCTCTCCACCTACCGCTTTGAAGAGTGCCTGAAGAAAGGAGCGGAAGCGATCGGGTGGGCGGATCGGCCTTCGGCGAACTCGATGGGCGGAACAAGAAAGCGCGGCATCGGATTAGCTTGCCAGCCTCTCTGGGTCAGCGGATGCATCGGTTTTCCCGATATCTATGAGCATTCCGGGGCCATTATCAAACTGAATGTGGACGGCACCGCGGACTTATCTGTGGCCACGGTTGATATGGGGTGCGGGCAGAACACCGTGCTGGCCCAGATCGCAGCCGAAGAGCTGGGCGTGCCCCTCGAAGCGGTGCGAATCACTTATGCCGACACTGAAACCGTGCCCTTTGATGCTCCCAGCCATGCGAGCCGAGTTACTTATTCGGCCGGCCTCGCCGTACAGGCGGCGGCGGGAGCGGCGAAGAAGAGAGTGTTCGATATTGCCGGCCGCCTGCTGAACACGTCGGTCGAGAAACTCGAGATCACGAACGGTCGTGTGCACATAGAAGGCTCGGCTGAGAAGGGCGTTTCGCTCGGCGATGTGGTCAAGCAGGCGGAATCTCCCTATGTAGTGATGGTACCGGACGGGACTCAGCGGACCAGACTCAGTGAAAAGGGTACCATCATGGGTATGGCCTCGCTGGCCCCCACTTCCAACCCCTCGCCTGCCACGGCGGAATTCGTCGAGGTGGAGGTTGACACCGAGACGGGCGAGGTGAAAGTTCTTCGCGTTGTGTTTGCCCATGACATCGGGAGAGTCATCAATCCCCCGGGGGCGGAAGGACAGGTCGAAGGGGGAACGCAGCAGGGAGTGGGCTATGCGCTGATGGAGAACTTGGTGTTCGATCAGACCAGTGGTGCCTGCTTGACGGGCGATTTCCTGGACTACAAGATACCCACCGCCCTGGAGATGCCCCCGGAGATAAAGTGCATATTCATCGAGTCGAATGAGCCCACGGGGCCTTTTGGGGCCAAATCCTTGGCCGAGCCTTGCCTGATTGTTCCAGCGCCCGCCATCGCCAATGCGGTCTATAACGCCGTTGGCGTGCGGGTGCGAGACCTGCCCATTACTCCGGAGAAAATCCTCGCCGGTCTGGGGAAGCTCTAGCACCGCTGACACCCCGCTGAACATAGGTGGGGCGTGATTCCCCGGCGACGACCTGCCCGTTCAACGAAACACTGGTGCCCGGGGTGGGGGTCGCTTGTCCTGCCTGTCCTGTCGGAGCGAAGCGCAGACCCTGAGCCTGTCCCTCGACTTTCGCTCGGGACGGTCCCTCGACTCTCGCTCGGGATGGTGAGCGAAAGTCGAACCATGAGCGAGAGTCGAACCGTCGAAGGGAGCACAGTCGAAGGAAACCCACACGGCCCACCAGTTAATACCGCTTGCATTGACTTGGCTGTGGATGGGCGGTAACATTCTCGCAAAGAGCTCATGGGAGTTCTCTTGAACAAGCTCACCGATAATGTGGTCGCAAGACTCGCCGAAGGATTGATGGTCACGCTGCTCCTGCTGATTGCGGCTGTGTGGGACGCGCTCATCTCCCCCAAGTGGAATGGAACCCCTGTCCCGATCCTGTTGTTCTCCGTTCTACTGCTGCTGTTTATTTTTGCGCCGCACAGATGGCAGAGTTAGCGGGTCTAGTCCTGCGCGGTCTCTAGAGTCCCCAGATCCCCAGCCGTGGGATGGGGCGTATAGGCCTCGATGCGCTCCCTGGCCTCTCGGAGAGCGACCTTGCGTCCCTCCTGCACCTCCCAGATGGACACGATGGGGAAGAACTTGGTGAAGAGCATGTAGAGAAAAATGAACGTCGCTCCGAACCCCAAGGTAATGGAGATCTCCACCCAGGTGGGCGTGTAGAAGACGGTGTCGGAGGGTACTCGCGGAAGCGAGAGCGTTGGGACCACAATCGTGTACCGCTCCAAGTACATGCCGATGAGCACCGAGAAGGATGCGATCACGGTATTCCTGACGGTTCGGATCCGGCGGTGGAAAAGGAGTCCGGCCGGGATGACAAAGCAGGTGACAACCATGGTCCAGAAGAGAGGCGCAAACCGCCCGGTGAGTTTGGAATAGAAAACCTGCAAATGAGCGGGTTCATGCCCGTAGAAAGTCGTCAGGTTCTCCGCGAAGGTAAAGTAGAACCATAAGAGCGCAAAGACCATGAGCAACGTGCCCAGGTGACTGAAGTGAATATCTTTGAAGTACTCCTGGAGGAAGTAAATGCGCCGGATGAGCGCCATGGCGATGATGAGCGAGGCGATACCGGAAAAGATGGCCCCGACGACGAAGTAGGGACCGAAGATGGTCGAATGCCACATGGGTTGCACCGTCATCCCGAACACCCAGGAGACCACGGTATGCACGGAGACGGCGATGGGAATCACCAGGACGGCCATGACGGAGATGGCCTTGTTGAGAATGCGCTGCTGTCGCTCGCTTCCTGACCACCCCAGGGCCAGGAGACGATAGAGCCAGGTGTACTTGCCGCCGTAATCCCGCAGGATGGCAATGTCAGGGATGAGCGGCAGATAGAGATAAATGCTGCTTGCCATCAGGTAAACGCTGACACTGCATACGTCCCACAGCAGCGGTGAACGGAAATTCGGGTACAGCAGAACATTCAACAGACGGTCCGGGCGGCCCAAATCCACAATAATGCTGCCCACCCCGAAGAAAAGAACGATGACGGTAATGACCTCGGCTGCACGGGTGATCGACCGCCGCCACTCCGCGTGGCAGATGCGCAGGATGGCTGAAATCAGCGTGCCGGCGTGGCTGATGCCGATAAAAAAGACAAAGTTGGTGATGTAGATGCCCCAATACATCGGCACGTTCAGGCCCGTGACCCCCAATCCCCAACGGAGCTGGTAGAGATAGGCGAAACAGGACAGCGAGGTGAAGCCGAGAAACACCATCGTCAGAATGTAGAAAGAACTGCGGGTGGCCACGATGGGCTGCAACAGCACCGCATCGGGCCCGAGATCTTCCGGCTTCCCTTTAGGTTTGCTCTCCACCCGCCCACTCTCCTTCGCTGAGGAATACCACCTTGGGCTCCGTTCCCAATTCTTCCAGGTAGCGAAAGGCCCGCGCACTCTCCGCCAGCTCGGACACTTTGCTGTTCGGATCCTCAAGGTCACCGAAGTACATCGCCTCCGCCGGACAGATTTCCACGCAGGCGGGAACATAGTCACCAACTGCCAGAGGGCGGTCTTCGGCGCGAGCCTGCTCCCGGGCTCTCAGCAGCCGGTGGTGGCAGAGCGTGCATTTTTCCACCACACCCTTCGGCCGCACCGACACGTCCGGATTGAGCGCCTGCACCAGCTCACCCGGAAAGTCCGGCAGGCGCCAATTGAAAGACCGCCGGGTGTACGGGCAGGCGTTGGTGCAGTAGCGGCAGCCGATGCAGCGCGGGAATGTCTGCCGCACGATCCCCTCCGGCGTAATTCCCGTGGCCCCCACCGGACAAACGCGAATGCAAGGCGGCTCATCACAGTGCAGGCAAGGCAAGGGCATGAGCCGCATCAAGACATTCGGATACTGTCCCTTGAGGTCCGGCAAAACGGACAGCCAGGAGATGATCCGCCCCTTGGCGGCCTGCTCCGGCTCAACACAGGGAACGTTATTTTCCGCCTGGCAAGCCACCACACACGCCTGGCAGGCCGTGCATTTGGCCAAGTCAATCACCATTCCCCAACGTGGCACGGTCTACTCCCTCAAACCCGGTACACCCTCACATAGGTTTGGCTGACTTGCGGCAGCAGGGTTAAGGGTTCCGGCTTGGTTTGGATCAACTTCAAGGGATTCACGCCGCGACGGCCCCATTCGCTCCCCTGTTCTCGCCCATAACCCAGCGGCAGATGAACCACCCCGGGACGAACACCCTCGTACAAGCGCAGCCGCACCCGGGCGCGTCCCCGGGCCGACTCGATCCACACCTGGTCGCGATCCTGCAGACCGTACTGTCCTGCCGTGGCCGGATTCATCTCCAGCCAGCTCTCCCAGTGTTCGAAAACATGCGCACCCGCGATCTGTTGCAGGTAGGGAAGCTCGGCTCCCTCACCGCCCATGAGAGGCAGGACTTCGACAGGAATCAGCAAGAGCGGGAAACCTTCTGGTGCCGTGGGCAGGCTGACCTGGTGCGGGAGGCAGAAACGGTCGTCGTCTGGATCCAAACCCATAGCTTGGACCTGCTCCCGGTTCCGGGTGGCATACTCAGCCAAACGCTGCGAGTAGAATTCGAAGCGATGCGAGGAGGTGCGGAACACGCGCCCCCACTCACCGTAATAGTAGGTAGGCTCCCACCAGCCCCCTTTCTCTTTCATCTCCTGCCAGAGTTCGTCGGCTGTCGAATAGGTAGGTGCCCACCAGCCGGAACGCTCGAGCAGGCGGTTCCAGGTTTCCTCCAACTGGGTGGCGAATGTGTAGCCGGAGCGCCCGGCAAGAATCTTGTCCGCTTCTGCGCGCAGAAATCCTTCGACCGTGCTTTCGGGCAAGGAGGAGGCGACGTTCCCTCCCAGGGCTTCGGCAACGGAAAGAATTACCTCGGAGGTGTCGCGCGTGTTGTGCACACGCTCAATCACCGGAGGAGAAATAGACTGCAGCAAGAAGGGAAACGTGGGTGGCGAAGCGGCCTCCTGCCATTTCTCCAAATCACTGTCATCCGGCAGGATGAGATCGGCTCGCGCCGCCGTTTCGTCCATGAAAGAAGCAAAAGAAACGACAAACGGCACCTGTTGCAGCGCCTCGCCAAGCTCCTCGCCGTTGGGCAGAGAAAAGACGGGGTCCGTCCCGTATGTCAGGAGCGCTTGAACCGGGTAGGGACTCTTGCTCCGGATGACTTGGGATAAATGAGTTAGATCTACTTCGGGAAATATGCTGTTGTCCCGTTGGAGTATGCTGGGCGGCAACGTGGGGCCTTGCCCACTCCGGGTTTCGGAGTCTCCCGGTAACTCCGGGCGCATCAAGGCGCCTCCAGCTACTTCCAGGCTTCCCATCATGGCGTTGAGGCTGTGCACGGCCATGGCCGCTCTGGGGTCGCCCGGAAGAGTGCTGCTGACCTGGCCGCCGATGGCCAGCGCCGGGCGGTTCCCTCCGAACTCGCGGGCCACGCGCAAGATGGTTTCAACCGGCACCTGGGTGAGGGCGGCCACATCGTTCAGGCGATACTCACGCAAGACGAGCGAGCGGAACCCCATATGCATGCGCCCCCGCCCGTCGCGCCAATCCTCGAAGCCGAAGGTGTGATCCTCTACAAACTGAGCATCGTGAAGGCCCTCGGTGATGAGCACGTAGGCAATCCCCAGCGCCAGCGCCGCCTCGGTCCCCGGCCGGAGGGCAATCCACTCATCCGCCCGGGCGGCGGTCGGGGAGAATCGCGGGTCGACCTGAACGAACTTCGCCCGTTGACCCCCGCCGGCGGCGCGCCACCGGCCAAAGGCGCGCATGGTACTCACCGGTGACCCCCATCCCTCCAGCAGGTTGGCGCCGAAGCTGACAAGGTAGCGGGTGCGGTCCAGGTCGTAAGCCAGTCCCTCGTGCATCCCCTGCTGCAGGTACACGGCGCGCGACGCCGAGTCGAGCCCTGTGGGTGCGTGGAGGAGATTGGGCGAGCCGTAGGCCTGCAGGAAGCGGCGCAGGAGACGTTGCCGGAGGCGACCGCTACGCCCGCTGAGGAAGACGAGCGTATGCGCCTGCCCGTGGTCCTTGAGTGCCTGCAGGCGCGCCACCACTTTGGCGATGGCTTCTTCCCACGACACTTCTCTCCACTCGGGGTTGCTGCGGCTGCCGACATTCTCCAGCGGGGTGACGAGCCGGTCCGGATGATAGAGAAGCTGCAAGCCCGCCAGTCCCCGGGGACAGAGGCCGCCGTGGCTGACCGGATGCAGAGGATTGCCCTGGATCTTGACGGCACGCTTGCCGATCGTGCGTACCCGCAAGCCGCAGCCACCCGGGCAGAGGGAACACACGCTGAGCGACCAAGCTTCGGGTCCCCGCGGAACATCCCGCTCGCCCGCGGTGATGGCGGCGTTCAGGGTGCTGATTCCTTGCAGGGACACGCCGGAGGCGGCCAGGCCAGCCGCGCCCCCGGCCGTGAAGCGCAAAAAGTCGCGGCGGTTGACCTTGAATGCCATTAGCGCTTGCCCTGCAACTGAGCTGAGGCCACTCCCTGATTGAGAAACTCCATCAGGTCCACCATTTCCTGTGATTGGAAACGGGGCCAGGGAATCTGTTGCTCCCGCATCCGGGTCAGCATCATCGGTCCGTGGTTCCACATGGCGGTCGCCAGCGCCATGGGTGTCACCTTTGCCCGCCACGGTGAAAGCGCGGGGCCGATGCCTTCCCCGTCCGGGAGGTGGCAGGTGGCGCACCCTTTGACCTCGAAGATACGTCTCCCCTGGTGCGCGCTCCCGCTGGGGTCGAAGTAGCGCTGGGCAAACAAGTAGGCGATCAGGTCGGCCATCTCTTTGTTGGAAAACTGGGGACGGGGAATCTCCTGGGTGCGCATGCTGGTCCACATCGCCGGGCTGTGATTCCACATCAGCCCGGCAAACTGCCCCAGCGTCCGGGGCAAGGAACGGTCGCCAAGCTGGGGGGCACCGACACCGGCTGAACCGCGGACGCCGTGGCAGTTGGTGCACCCCTTCTGCTGGAAAATGATTCGGCCGGTGGCGGGATCGGCCGGCTCCAGGTAAAAGTGGCGCCGTGGATTGGTCGCCTGCGTACGGATGTAAGCAATGATGTCGGCCACGTCGGTTCCTTGAAATTCCGGCCAGCGCAACCCTCTGGCCCCCATCAGCGCCTGCATGGCGGGAGCATGGTTCCACATGGCCTGGATCCAGCTCACCGGGTTGCGATAGCTGGCCCAATCGCTGAGATCCGGGCCGACCCTGGTGCCGCGCTCACCAACGGCATGGCATTGTGAGCAGCCTTTGTCGAAGAGGAGCCTGCGACCACGTTCAGGGTCACCGGGTTCATCCATCGAGCGCACCGAGTAGATGAAGGCAAAAAGGTTGGCCATTTCCGATTCAGTGAAGGTCGGTGGGTTGACCTGCTCCCGGTTCATCCTCTCCCACATGGCGGGAGCGTGGTTCCAAACGGCGGCCACCAGCCCGCCGGCGCTCAGATGCCCGGCCGGGGCTCGCGCCAGGTCCGGAGCTGTTCTTCCCCCTTCCCCCAGAACCGAATGGCAGCGGGCACAACCCTTGTCAAAGAAGGTTTTCAGCCCCGCCTTGGCATCGCCGGGAACAAAATACCCGCCGACGGCCTGGGCCCACACCACAGCCAGCGGACCAGCCAAGACCAACAGCCAGAAGCACAGGCAGCCAAGGCCGGTCGCTTTCAGCACCAACCGCAGGGCCGGGGGACGGGCTTTCTCAGCGATGGCAGTCGTTGCAATCATTGCGGATTGACCTCTCCTGGTGACAATCCATGCAGGCTTCCATGCTCAGCCTGCGCAACGGTCGCGCCGGTGGTTGTGTGAGTGTTTCCATGGCCCCGTGACACTGGGCGCACTCCAGGCCTGCCACCTTGACGTGACGTCGATGGGAGAAGTAGACGTGGCTGGGTACACGCGTCAGTTGGCTCCAAGCAATCTCTTTTCCCGCCGCGGCGAGGGTCCGAATCTTTTCCTCTTCCGGGCTTTCCGATAGAGGTTCGGCATGGCAGAGAAGGCAGGTGTCAATGCCGGGGAGGGTGGCCTGGGCCTCGTCCCGGGCCCCGGTGTGGCACTCGGTGCACTCGAGCCCGTTGGCAATGTGAACCGCGTGGTTGTACTTGATGGGTTGTACTCCGGGGTTCTCCGCCGCTATCCAGTGATAGAAGAAGAAGCCCAGGACAAAAAACAGCACAAACCCGCTGCTGAAAGAGAGCTTGGCTAGCCTATTGGGCGCTTCCATCCGGCTTCCTTCGATTCGTGAGGCAACCGTCTCACATCAGTCTTCCATCGGGCTGTTGAGGAAGGCCAGCACGTGCCCGAGATCGTTTTCCTTCAGCTTGGGCCACTCCATTCTCAATTCCTGTGCGCGCGCGTAAATCCGGGGACCGTGCGACCACAGCGACCGGGCCAGGGTGACGGGCGTAAACAATTTTCCGCGGCCTCGCAGCCGAGGACCGTACTTCCCCCCGTCAGCGTCGGCCCCGTGACATCGACCGCACTGCCGCTCCTCAAATAGCTGTTTGCCGATCAGAGGAGAGCCCGCCAGCTCGAAGTACTTCACACTGTAGAGAAACGCGATCAGATCGGCCATCTCCTGGCCCTCGAAGGTCGGCCTCTTGATTCCCTTCGCCTTCATGGCCTTCCACATCTCGGGAGAGTGGTTCCACATCTGCCCCGCCACCTGGGTTAGAGAAGAGGCAAGAACATCGCCGGAAGCGAGGTCGGGCCCGACCTGCCCACCCTCCCCGCCTACCGCGTGACAGGTGAGGCACGACTTCTTCTTGAATACCTCCCAGCCTTCCCGCGGGTTGGCAGGTAGCAGCGTGAATTCCTGCTGGGGCCCGCCCCGGGCCTCACGGACAAACGAGAGCAGGTCATTCATTTCACTGCCCTCAAAACGAGGCCAATCCATGTGCTTGGCCTCGATGGTGGACTCCATGAACGGGGCGTGGTTCCACATGGTCTGCGCCCAGAAGATCGGTGTCACCAGCGCCGGCCAGTTTTCTACATCGGGACCCACCTGGCCACCCTGGCCATGTACGGCGTGGCAGCGAACGCATCCCTTCTGCGAAAACACCGTGCGGCCGTGGATGGTATCGCCGGGCTCGTCCAAGTAGCGAGCGGTATAAAGGTAGGCAAACACGTCAGCCATTTCCCGCGGACTGAACGAAGGATAGGAAATGCGCTCGGCCCGCATGGCCTTCCACATCTCCGGAGCGTGGTTCCACATTTCCGTCACCAGTTGGTTCAGCGTGGCCCGCTCCGTGCGCCGAAAGCCCAGATCGGGCGCGTTGCCGGACCCCGCGCCGTTAACTCGGTGGCAGTGGCCGCACCCTTTTTCGCGGAAGGCGTGAGCCCCTCGATGAGGATCGCCCACCATGAAAGTGCTGAAGTAGGCTTCCGCGCTGCGGTGCCGCCAAATCAGGATGCCTGCCAGCAGAAGGAAAGCCGCGGCAGCCGCTACAAGCCAAAGCGCCAGTTGTTGACGGCTGGTCATGTCAGGCCCCCTTTCCGGCCGACTGCCGGGGTCAATCGTGGGGATACTTCAGGGGAATGTGCTTGTGAGTCCCCTGTTCCTTTCGCGCCTCGTAGTCAAAGGGCGGGTGAGAGGGGCTGCAAACCTGCCATACACGGTTTCGCGTCAACTCAACTCATCACTCGCGGAAATCCCCCCGAATTCATCCCAGCCTTTCTCTGCACGGTTCAGTCCAGAGGCAAGGGGAAGGCACGTTTCTTTCTAACTTTCAGGAAAACAACGGGTTGCAAGGAGTGCCAAGGAGGGGATCGCTATGCAAACCTCAAGCCAGCCCGTCTCAAGATGATACAGTTCAGCTAACTCTGGTCGATATCAGCCGCAGAATGAGAAGGTTTGCGTCAGTGTCTGGGTATGAGACAGCGGACGGGAGGGACGGATTACCGCGGCGGACGGGAAGTGTCGGCCTCGTCCGATTCCGGCCCGGCTTCGATTCCATAGTCCCGTAGTTTGCGATAGAGAGAGGCGCGGGAAATCCCCAGCAGGAGCGCCGCCCTCGATTTGTTGTTGCCGGCGACACGGAGCGCCTGGCGAACGGCGAACTTTTCCATACTCTCCAGCGAGCAATCCGCCGCCGCCGGCGAGACAATGTCCGGCGTGGTGCCTGCCGCGCGCAACAGCGGGACCAATTCCTGCTCGGTGATGACCTGGGGCTCATTGGTCGACACCGCCACGGCACTCTCCAGGACGTGGGACAGTTCCCGCACATTGCCGGGAAAACGGTAGGAGGAAAGCCTCTCCAGCGCCGACCGTTGGATAGACACCCGCCGGCCGTAGCTGCGGCTGAATTCCTCCAGGAAATAGTCGACCAGTAGATACAGGTCCTGCCCGCGTTCGCGCAGGGGGGGCACTTCAACCACGATGGTGGAAATGCGGAAAAACAAGTCATCCCGCAAGGCTTTCCCGCCCAACTCCTCCAGGCTACGGTTGGTGGCCGAGACTAGACGCACATCCACGAAAGAGGGATTCGTTTCACCCAGCGGGCGGACCTCGCCCTCCTCCAACACCCGCAACAGCTTGGCCTGGGCCGCCGAGGGTAATTCCGCAATCTCGTCCAGAAACACAGTCCCGCCGTGGGCAGCCCGGAAGAGACCGGCGCGATCGGTTGTGGCCCCCGTGAACGCGCCCTTGCGATAGCCGAACAGTTCACTCTCGATCAAGTCCTGTGGCAGGGCGGCGCAGTTGACCGGGATGAAAGGACGCTCCGCCCGCTGACTGGCGCGGTGAATGGCCCTGGCGAGCATTTCCTTGCCCACTCCCGTCTCACCCACCAGCAAGACCGGGGCGGTGCTCTGGGCCGCCACCCGCGCGCGCTCAAGCACGGCCCTCATGGCCGGCGAACTTGCCACGATCCCTCCGAACAGACGCTCCTGCGCCAGCTGCCCTTCCAAACGGGCGACTCTCTCCCGCAACTCATAGAACTCCATTAAGCGGGAGACTTTCTTCAAGAGGGTCTCGGTGTCGAAGGGCTTGGTGATGTAGTCTTCCGCCCCCCGTTTGATAGCCTCCACCGCGGTCTCAATCGTTCCAAAACCCGTCATCAGAATCACACTCACGCGCGGGTAGTTACTTCGGACATGATCCAGAATGGAGAGACCATCCATCATCGGCATCACCACATCCGCCAACACCAGACAGATGTTGTTTTCCCGCGCCAAAATGGTGGTTGCCTCCGCCGCCGAAAAAGCCGTATGCACAGCCGGGTAGTGGCGGCCCAGGACTTTGGCCAGGGTGGCTACCAATCCTTCATCGTCGTCCACAATGAGGATCCCGCAAGGAGGGTCGCAGCCGGGCTCGCTCATGACGTCTGCTCCATGGCCGGGTGCTTGAGGGTACCATCCTTCGTCGGGAGAGGAAGCCTTACCGTGACCCGCGCACCACCCTCTTCTCGATTTTGCACTTCGAGAGAGCCTCCGTGTTCCTCGGCGATATTGCGCGCAATCGCAAGCCCCAGGCCGGTTCCCTTGCCGGCTGGCTTGGTGGTGAAGAACGGCTCAAACAGGCGCGGCAACAGATGAGCTGGAATCCCAGGCCCGGTATCGTCGATGTAGATGGCGGCCACACCGTTTGAGTTCGTCCCGTGGAGACAAATAGACCCCCCAAGTGGCGTGGCGTCGACCGCATTGCTGAGCAGGGCCGAGAACATGGCTTCGAGATGGTTGCGGTCTCCCAGGACTTCGCACGGCCGCAGTTGCGACACCGAACTCTGCAACTGTGCCCCCTTGAGGACCACACTGGGTCGGATCAGGGTAGCCACTGCCTCAATGACTTCGGGGATAGAGACGGGTCTGGCTTCGCGGCGGGCGCGATGGGCAAAGCGCAAGAGATTCTGCACGAAAGATTGGCAGAAGCGGATGCGATTTTCAATCGTAGCCAGCTCCTGCGCGTCATCGGTGGTTTGGGCGCGTTCACGAAGAATCTCCACCTGAAGCAGCATGGCGGTCAACGGCGTGTTGAGGTGGTGGGCCGTGCCGGCGGCCATGCGCCCCATCAGGGCAAGCTTCTCCACCTCCAGCCACTTGTCCCGCAGCGTCAGGCGGGGACGAATATCCTGCGCGACCTCAAGAAAAAGTTTCGATTGTCCATCAGAGATGGGTATGCACGAGTAGCTGACGGCCACCGGAATCAATTCGCCCCGCAGATTGCGGCGCACCGTCTCGTGGTCCAGCACAACCTGTTTCCCCCCTGTTCGCGCCAGCAGCTGTTGCAACTCCGGTCTTCGGTCTTCCGGAACCGTGGGCAGTTCTTTTCCTGCCACGGCTTCGCGGGAAAGACCAAAGAGCTGCTCGGCGGCCTCGTTCCACTCCACGACCCGGTAGGAATCATCAAGAAGTATGACTGATTCCGGGGTGCTCCGCAGGATGGAACGGTAGTACTCGCGGGAGCTTTCCAGTTCCTCCTCGTGACGCCGACGTTCGCGCAGGACAAACCAAGCGGCCCACAAAGCAACCAGGAAGGACGAGGCTATGCCGCGGGTGATGTAGAGGTAGTGCAGGGTTTGGTAGTCAACGTCACGGAAATAGCGATGTTCGACCAGCTCCCAGAGGGAAAAGATGACGGCAAGAATCGTGGCGCAGGAAAGCAGCAGCGTAACCAGGAACCAGCGCTGGCCTGCGGATTGCGTACGCACAGTCGTTGTGTCCTTGCCTGCCCGCGTTTCGAGGCATTCTGCCCCAGAACCGCCTTGGAGGAAAGAGGCTACGCTGTTTTTGTTTCCCGCCAGTTTGGACACTAGGGGGACTTGGCGCAGCGGAGGAATCACAATTGCCCTGAATAATCACGATGGTGCCCGGGGTGGGGGTCGCTTGTCCCGAGCGGGGTCGAGGGAAACCCACACGGCCCTTCAACTTGTGGTGCCCGGGGTGGGGGTCGAACCCACACGGCCCCTGCGGGCCAAGGGATTTTAAGTCCCTCGCGTCTGCCGATTCCGCCACCCGGGCATGCAAGAAGCAGACAACGGTTGCCGCTGGTTGCCCGCCTCTGACGCAAATTGTAGCAGGTGAGCGCCAGTTGCCGTGTTGCAGAGACTACGAAATCTCCGAAGAGCCGTGGCTCTTCCGCCGGCGAGCGTGTCGCGAGAGAGCTACTGTACGGTCGGCGTAGCCTCTCTCAGCCGGAATTCGTAGCGGGCCGTTCCCTCCGGATAGAGTATGTCCTGGAGCTCGGGGAAAGCTCTCTCCTCCTGGGGTCCAATACTGGCCTCGATCGTGCCCTCGCTCGAGGCCAGGAGCCTGTTGTTGAAATCGAAGTAACGGGCTTCGTAGCGAATGTTGGTGTAGGTGTAGGGAGAATTGTTCTGAATCCTGAGCGACCAGAGCGCTCTCGTGCCGGTGACGTCCTTACCCAGGGACGCCCGGCTCAACTTCAGGTCGCGGGACGCGTCGGCCGCCGCCAGGTCCGGGGCTGCGGTGGTCGAAGGAGTGGTCCCGCCGCCGGGTTGCAGCAACACGTAGAGCACTGCCCCCCCCACCACCACAACGCAGACAACAGCGAAGATGATCCAAAGCTGGTTTATCCCGCCCGCTTTCGGGCCCGTTGGCTCTTCAAACATGGATGCCTCCGCCCGAAGAATTTCCTTCCGCGCGTAACGGTCAATCCATTACAACCTCTTGTTCATGGTAGTCCTCACCGGCAAGCAAGTCAACGCGAAGGAGCGCAGACGCTTTCGCGCCTCGGCCGGCCTATTCGCTCAGAGGACAGGCGCGGCACTTGTCCGGGCGCAGGATCTGCTCCTCGGAGAAGTCCACCTGACGCACAACGAAATTGCCGGCCTTCAGGCTGCTGTCCTGACCAGCGTCAGCCAGATAGTCGCCCACCAGCTCCAGCGCCCGATACTTGGAATCCGCCAGCACGTAGATGCTGTCGGTGCCGTGGAGAGTTATTTCATAGAGGTCCATGGTTGCTCCGCCGGTGGCCGCAGCGACGACTCGAGCAAGCCCTGCTGCCGCTGCGTTGCCAGACCCTGAGGGCATCTTAGGTGCCGCCCGTCGGCAAGTCAACACGAAGAGCTCACTCAGGAGTTTTCTCTTGGGTGGAAGATGATTCAGAGCTCGCAGTTGGCTTGGCTGATTTCCTTCCGCGCAGGACCAGGCGAATCTCTTGACGCCACAACAACAAGGTCAGGATGACGGTGAACCCAATCCACTCCCACACCCATATCCAGTATTCGGTGGTGTTGCCCATCAAACGCTCGTACTCCATCAATTGCCAAAAGATGGCTCCGAGCGCAGCCCCTACTACGAGCGCCACGAAAAGTACCGGCGCAAGTGCGCGAATCGCACCCATCGTGCTGCCTCCCTCCGGCAAGCACCGGGGTTGTCTAGTGTTGATTGGACTCTACGCCTATTCTCCTCCGTCACCGCGCCGCCAGCAAGTCCACACGGCCCGGGCGCGGGTGTTACACCTGCCCGGCCACTACTTCAGGGTGCGTACGAAGGCGACCAGGTTGGCCAGGTCAACCTCACTCAGGCCCGTTACCGGCTTCATCTTCCCGGTGCCCTCGCTGATGTTCCGGCGCAGCTCCTCGTCGCTCTTGGCCTGCACCTCGCTTGAGCCCAAGGGGCGCAGTTCAACCTTGAGCATCTTGGCCAGGGACACCTTGCCCTCGCCTTGCTCGCCGTGGCAGGCGGCGCACCTCTTGGCGTAAGTGGCTTTGCCCGCGGCTGCGTCCCCCCCGCCCGCGACCTTCGGCTTCGTTGCAGCTTCTCCAGCCGGCTGCGGGGGCAGACTTAAAGTCGGCCGCGTTTCGGGCACCGGGGGTTGCGTAGCAGGCTGACCAGCAGGAGTTGCTTGTTGTTGTTGTTGTTGTTGTTGTTGTTGTTGTTGTTGTTGCGGTGGCGGCGCACCTACAGTCGGAGGCGCCTTGGGTTTCTGAGGCTGGGTGGCGGCCTGTTCGGCAGGAGCTGCCTGTTCTTGTTGCTGTTGCTGCTGTTCCTTTTGTTGCGGTGGCTGTGGCGGCGGCTGGCTTGCGCAAGAAGCCAGCAACCCGACGCACAGCAGCACCATGATTCTCCTCACAGTCCTCACAGAATGTTCGCTGTCCATCGCTGTGCCTCCAAGCTCGGGCCTGATTCTTTCACCACCGCAGACTTGGCGCAACCCGCTGGCGACCGGCGGGCAGGGATTCAAGAACCGCCACACCTGGGTTCTTGACCCCGCTGGGCAAGCTGCGCTAGGCTAATAACGGAGTAGGGGGCGGGGAAAGTTTGCCAGGTGTCGCGGTGCGAAGGCTGATTGCTCTTTTGTGGCGGGAAACCAGCGGGCAGGACTTGACTGAGTACTCCCTACTCCTGGTCTTCGTCATCCTCCTGCTCGCCGCCGTCACGGGAACGGCTACTCTGGGGAGCGCACCCACCCTGATGCAAATGGCCCAGTTCATTCTGGGGATGGGCCTGATGGCTGGCGCGCTCTGGTTGCTCTATGAGCTGTTCACGAAGTAGCACTGTCGCTGCTTAGCTGCTTGGTTCACTCTGTCGGGGGGAATGAGCCTGAGGGGAGAAACGGGCCATGACCTCAGCCTTCCGGGAAGTCGTTGACTTGCTGGAGATGCACAAGCGCCAGGTGCGCGACGCCATCTCCCACAGCTTGAACTACGACTCCGAGGGGCCGACCAAGCTTCGCAAGCTCACCCGCCTGGAGGGCGAACTCACCGGTCTGGAGACGGCGCTCGGCATCGTCGAGGCCGCCGGCTCTTCCGAGTCCGCCCGCGTTGCCTAGCCCTGCCCTGGGGCACGCGCTTGCGGGCCCACGCTCACGCGCAACTAGAAGCTGCGCAGAGCTGCGCTGACGTCGTCAAAGGATTCGATCAGTGGAGACAAACGGGTGACTTTCAAGGCCTCGCGCATTTGCGTGGAGGGCCGGAGCAGTTTCAGCTTGCCACCGTGCCGCTCAGCCGACACCCATTCCCGCACCAGCGTCCCCAACGCCTGGCTGTCGATGGCGGTCACTTGGCTGCAATCGAGCAGCAGTTCGGTGCGGCCGGCCTCGATCAGGCTTTCCAGCTTCTTGTGAAGCTCGCCGGTTGACTCCCCTACCAGTCGCCCGCCCAGCTCCAGCAGAGTCACCGGACCGACGTTGCGCTCGCTGACAATCGCAGGCATTGCCCCTCGCCACGCCTCAGTGGCGGGAATACTCCGCCAGAAGACACCCGGGTGTCAAGCTGCACGGAGAGGATCACCCGGCCCGCCCCAGAGGCCGAGTTGACAGAAAGAAAACACGGAGGTAGACTCCCCCCTTCGTATTTCCGCTCAGGCTCGACGTGGATTTGCGGTTCCTGATTTCTGCCGCCGCTTCCGGTGGAGGGGGCGGCAGGGCAGGCGAAACTCATCTGTTTCGGGGGGGATGAGCTGATGGCCAGTAATCCGCAGTACCGGGGCTCTGCGCTTGTCCCTTTCGTCTTTGCCCTCTTCCTGGTTGTCCTGACCTTCGCCACCGTTTACATCTTCGCCGCCCGCATCTGGTGGTTCCCGGAGTCGATCACCGCGCTGGGCCGAGCCATCGACGCGCAGTTCATGCGCACCTTGTGGATCACCGGGATTGTTTTCTTTCTCGCCCAACTGGCCCTGGCCTTTGTCCTGGTGCGCTACCGCGACCGCGGCGGGCGCGCTCACTACAGCCACGGCAACAACACCATGGAGATCCTCTGGACCACCGCCACCGCCATCCTCTTTGTCGGGCTGGGCGTGGCGGCGGAAGGAGCCTGGGCCGCCTACCACTCCCAGGCGCCCGCTGCCAACCCCCTGACCGTGGAAATCACCGGCAAGCAGTTTGCCTGGACCTTCCGCTATCCCGGACCCGACGGCCAGTTCGGCCGCACCGCGCCCGACTTGGTCAACGACGCCGCCGGCAACCCCCTGGGGCTCGACCTCAACGATCCGGCCGCGCAGGACGACATCGTCACCCCCGTTCTCGGTGTGCCGGTCAACCGCGACGTGGTAGCGCTGCTGAAGACCAAAGACGTTACCCATGACTTCTTTGTGCGCGAACTGCGCTTCAAGCAGGACACCGTGCCCGGTATGACCATCCGCCTCCAGTTCCGGGCCGAAAAGCCGGGCAGCTACGAAGTGGTCTGCGCCGAGCTTTGCGGCCTGGGGCATCACCGCATGCGCACGGAGCTGCAGGTGCTGCCGCCGGAGGAGTTCGAGCGCTGGCTGGCCGAGCAGGGAACTTTCTGATGCTTCCCTCAACTTTCTAGGAGGTGCAGGAGAAGAAAGATGGCCACACACGCCAACGCCGCGGTCCACGAGGCCCCGCGCGGCTTCATCCGCAAGTACATCTTCAGCCGCGACCACAAGGTCATCGGCATCCAGTACTACCTGCTGGCACTGGTGGCGGTGTTCGTGGGAATGTTTCTCTCCCTGCTGATGCGCCTGCACCTGGTCTGGCCGAACCTGGAGCTGCCCTTCTTCGGAGTGATGACCCCGGAGCAGTACCTGGCGCTGATGACCATGCACGGCACTATCATGGTCTTCTTCGTGCTCACCACCGCGCCCCAGAGCGGCTTCGGCAACTATTTCCTCCCCATCCAGATCGGCGCCCCCGACATGGCCTTCCCCACCCTCAACATGCTGTCCTTCTGGTTTACCTTCGTTTCTTTTCTGGTGCTGCTGGCGGCTTTCTTCATCACCGGCGGGGCGCCCATCAGCGGCTGGACCGCCTATGTGCCTCTCAGCGCCCTGGGCGAGATCGCCGGGCCGGGGCTGGGTTGGGGCCAGTCGCTGTGGATCATCAGCATTGCCATCTTCGCCGGAGCCTCGCTGATGGGCGCGTTGAATTTCATCACTACCACGCTCGACCTGCGCACCAAGGGGATGTCGCTCGGACGCCTGCCGCTGACCGTGTGGGCCTGGTTCATCACCGCCATCCTGGCCCTGCTCGGCTTTGCCGTTCTGCTGGCGGCCGGCATCCTGCTGCTGCTTGACCGGCACGCCGGCACCAGCTTCTTTGTCCCCGGCGGCCTCATAGTGAGCGACAAGCTGATTCCCCATCGGGGCGGCTCGCCGCTGCTCTGGCAGCACCTGTTCTGGTTCTTCGGCCACCCCGAGGTCTACATCGCTATCCTGCCCGGGATGGGCATTGTCTCCCACGTCCTCTCTACTTTCTCCCGCAAGCCCATCTTCGGCTACCGCGCCATGGTGCTGGCCATGAGCGCCATCGCTTTTCTGGGCCTGATGGTGTGGGGCCACCACATGTTCATGAGCGGGATGAGCCCCTACAGCGCCTTTGCCTTCTCGCTGCTGACGATGTCGATTGGGGTGCCCTCGGCCATCAAGACCTTCAACTGGCTGGGAACGCTCTGGGGCGGGCAGATACGCTTTACCACCGCCATGCTCTTCGCCGTCGGCTTCGTGTCGCTGTTCGTCAGCGGCGGGCTCAGCGGCATCTTCCTGGCCCAGCCGGCGGTGGACATCCCCCTGCACGACACCTACTTCGTAGTGGCACACTTCCACATCATCATGGGAGTGGCGGCCATCTTCGGCATCTTCGCTGCCACCTACTACTGGTTCCCCAAGATCACCGGCCGCCATATGAGCAAGCCCCTGGGCAAGCTGCACTTCTGGCTCACCTTCGTCGGCGTCTACGCCATCTTCATGCCCATGCACTTTCTCGGCCTGGCCGGCCATCCCCGCCGCTACGCCGACACGACTGCGGTGACGTTCCTCGAGCCGCTGAACCCGGTGCACTTCTTCATGACTATCGCCGCTTTCATTACCATCGCCGTTCAGCTCGTCTTCGTCCTCAATCTCGTCTGGAGTCTGTGGAAGGGCAAGAAAGCTGCGATCAATCCCTGGGAGGCGACCACGCTGGAGTGGACGGTGTCCTCGCCACCGCCCCACGACAACTTTGGCGGACACTATCCCCGCATTTACCGCGGGCCTTACGAATACAGCGTCCCGGGCGCCGACAAGGACTACATTCCCCAGCATCTGCCGGAAGCCGTCCCGGCGGCCGGTACGGGTGACTAATTCGAACAGGAATGACGACGAAGATCGCCACCGAAGAACTGGAACTGCTCGAGCTGGAGTACGGCCATCGCGGCCCCGGCGAGGGCGGCCTTGTCCCCGGCGGGGACGACGGCGAGCCCAACGCCCCCGCGGTTCCCCAGCACACTTACCTGACCGGCATCGTCCTGGCGCTGGCGGCCATCCTGATGTTCTTCCTGGCGCTGACCAGCTCCTTCATCGTCCGCAAGGGATTGTCCACCGACTGGGTTCCGTTCCGAATGCCGCCCATCCTGTGGCTGAACACCGGGCTGCTGCTGCTGAGCAGCTTCACGCTGGAGTGGGCGCGGCGGGCGCTCGAACGCGAATCGCTGTCTGGGTTCCGCCGCTGGTGGGGACTCACCACTGGGCTAGGCGTGGCCTTTCTGGTGGGACAGATTCTTGCCTGGCAGCAGTTGGCCGCAGCGGGCGTTTTTCTGGCCAGCAATCCCAGCAACTCGTTCTTCTACTTGCTCACTGGGCTGCACGGGCTGCACCTGCTGGGCGGCATCATCGCCCTGCTCCATGTCGGCTTCGGGAGTCAGAGCGGCGGACGGCTGCAGCGGCCCACCGCGGTCAACGTCGCCGGGATTTACTGGCACTTCATGGGAGTGCTCTGGGTCTACCTGTTCTTACTACTTCTCTTGGGGCAATGAACAATGGCTGACGCACACACCGAGGCGGTGGTGGAATCCCGTTGGGGCGGGGGCGTGGCCCCCTACGCGGTGGGGTCGAAGAAGCTGGGGATGTGGCTCTTCATCGTTTCCGACTCGCTCACCTTCTCCGCCTTGCTGCTGGCCTACAGCTATCTGCGCCTGGCCACGCCCAACTGGCCCACGCCCTTTCCCTTTTC
>DATEUS010000046.1:0-3557 GCA_035282985.1 Candidatus Acidiferrales bacterium | reverse complement strand
GGTAGGGCAAGGCCTTGTGCCTTGCCGAGGGCGGCAGGGGGCAAGCCCCTGCCCTACCCAAGCAGCTCACATCGAGCCTGAAGTCCTGCCTGCGGTAGGCAGCCGCGACCCACAAAGACAAGCAGATTCCTCGGCCTCTGGCCTCGGAATGACAAGCTATGTCTTGCACGTCGGGTTTGCATTTGGTTCAGCGATGCTTCTGTCCCCCAGGCAGGGCCGTGGGGGGCGGTCGGCGGTGCGGGACGCATGCCTCAGATGACGGCAGTTTCCTCTTCAGCATTTACCTAATCTCATGAAAAGAAGATGCTTAACTGAAGGACAAGCTCGGAAAATAGGGGGAGGGGGTACCCCCCTGCAAGTCAATAAGCTATTGAAAGGAAACTACTTGCGGCAAATAAGCTAGCTTTTAGCTAGCTCCTCCTTTCCTCGGCCGGAAGCCTTCCGACTCTCTCCCCATTCTACCCGCCCTGTCAACCCCGCCCGGTTTTCGGTTTTCGGTTTTCGTCTTCTAGGCGGTTTTTTCCACTTCGTTGAGCGAGGCCTCGAGGAGGTCGAGGGCGCAGTCGGCCTGCTCCTGGTCAATCACCAGCGGCGGCATCAGCCGCAGGGTGTTGGGCCCGCAACCCAGCAGCAGCAACCCGCGCTGGAAGGCGACCTGAACGACGGCCTCGCGCTCCGCCGGAGCGCGCTCCTTGGTCTGCTTGTCGCGGACCAGCTCGATGCCGATCATCAAGCCGCGCCCGCGCACTTCGCCCACCAGCCGGTGGCGCTGGGGCCAGTCGGCCAACCGGCCGAGGATGTAGTCGCCCAGCCGCCAGGCGTTTTCGATCAAGCCGTCTTCGAGCAGGCGGATGGTGGCCAGAGCGGCGGCGATGCAGACCGGGTTGCCGCCGAAGGTGGAGGCGTGGGCGCCAGGCGGCCAGGTCATCAGGTCGGCGCGGGCGATGGCAGCGCCCAGCGGCATCCCCGAAGCGATGCCCTTGGCCACAGTGATGATGTCGGGGGTGATGCCAGCGTGCTCGTAAGCCCACCACTTGCCGGTGCGGCCCATGCCGCTCTGCACTTCGTCGGCGATGAGCAGCATGCCGTGCTGGCGGCAGAGTCGCTCCAGCCCCTGAAGGAACTCGTGGGGCGGGAAGACGTAGCCCCCCTCGCCCTGCACCGGCTCGACAACGATGGCGGCGACGTCCTTGGGCGAAACACTGGTCTTCAGGATGACGTTCTCCAAGTAGTTGAGGCAGGCGGCGGCACACTTCTCCGGTGGGGCGCCCAAGGGACAGCGGTAGGGGTAGGCAAAGGGCGCGTGCACGACCCCGGGCAGGAAGGGCCCGAAGCGCTCGCGCTGCACGGTCTTGCTGGCTGTGAGCGAGAGCGAGCCGTAGGTGCGACCGTGGAAGCAGCCGTGGAAAGCGATGAAGTGGGTGCGGCCGGTGGCGTAGCGGGCCAGCTTGAGGGCGGCTTCCACCGCCTCGGTGCCGGAGTTGCTGTAGAAGACGCGCTTGGGGAAGTCCCCCGGCGTGACGGCGGCCAGCTTCTCGGCCAGCGTCACCATGTTCTCGTAGTAGAAGTCGGTGCCGGACATGTGGATGAACTCGGCAGCCTGCTGCTGGATGGCGGCCACCACCTCGGGGTGGCTGTGGCCGGTGGCGACGACGGCGATGCCGGCGGAGAAGTCGAGGAAGAGGTTGCCATCCACGTCCTCCATCATCGCCCCGCGGCCACGACGGGCCACCAGCGGGTATGCGCGGGTGTAGGAGGGAGAGATAAAGCGGGTGTCGAGCTCGATGATCTTGCGGGCGTTCGGCCCCGGCAGCGGGGTCTTCAATTGCGGGCGCTTGCTTTCCAGCAGCGTTTCGGTCCTGGCCATTGCATTTCTCCTTTCGGGCAGAGGTGGCCCATTGAGATAGGCGGAGACGGACAGACAGGAATGTCTGTCCCACCAGGAAAGAAATTAGTCGACGCCGAAGAGGTTGGGGCGGGCTTGAGCGGGCACGCGCTGGCGGCGCGCGGTGGCGTTCAGAAAGGCAAATCCGACAAGCAGATTCCTCGCTGCGCTCGGAATGACAAGAGAAAGCTTCACCGGCGTTTCCAGCGGACACCGTCCTTGGTGTCCTCCACAATAATACCACGCGCGGCTGTCTCCTGCGAATCCATTTCCGGCGGTTCCGGGTGCAGCGGCTTGGGGATGCAGATCAGAAGACGCCTCAGCGGCTAAAGCCAAAGAGAAGGCCGAGCAGTAAAGTCAGGCCTAATGCTTCGACTACGCTCAGCACAAGAGGTCTGACCCGCCGAAGCTGGCCGAAGCAGTTTGGCGGGGCGCCCGCCGCCGGTACACATTTCGGCGGGGGATCCCTCGGTTGCGCTCGGGACAAGTAAACCCCCGCCCTACCTAGCCAGCGGTTGTGTTGGGGCTTGGGTAGGGGTGGGGTTCATCCCCGCCCGGAGACCATTTCGGGAGGTAAACCCCGCCTGCCGCCGGTCTCTAGGATCATTTGGAGGCTAGCGTCGGCGTCAGGCGCGCTTCCAGCGGTAGCCGTCCTTCGTGTCTTCGACGACGATGCCGTGGTCGGCCAACTGCTGGCGAATCTGGTCGGAGCGGGCAAAGTCCCGCCGGGCGCGGGCCTGAGCGCGCTCGGCCAGGAGCGCTTCCACCTCGGCGTCGCTGAGACCGACGCCGAGATCGGCTGTGTGCGCCGCGTCAATCTCCTCCGCCAGCACGGCAAAGACGCGGTCGAACTGTTCAAGAGCGTTTTCCACCGCGGGGGCGTCGCCCTGGCGGAACTCACCGCGGTCCATGGCGGTGTTGGCGTCGCGGACAAGGTTGAAGACAGCGGCCAGCGCCTCGGCAGTGTTGAGGTCGTCATCGAGCGCTTCGTCGAACTCGTGCAGGGCCTGGGCGGCGCGCTCGGCGATGGGGCCTGCCCCGCCATCGGCGGGGCCGGGGCCATCAGGTGGAAACTTCTCCGTCCGCAGCCGCAGGCGGAACTGTCGCAGGCGCTCGACCGAGCTGGCGGCTTGCTGCAAGCCGTCGAAGGTGAAGTTGAGCTGCTTGCGGAAGGGCACCGAAGCCAGCAGAAAGCGGATGGCGGAGGGCTTGTGTCCGCGCGCCAGCAGGTCGCGCAGGGTGTAGAAATTCCCCTTCGATTTGGCCATGCGCTCGCCTTCCACCAGCAGGTGCTCGGCGTGCAGCCAGAAGCGCACGAAGGGCTTGCCGGTGGCGGCTTCGCTCTGAGCGATTTCGTTTTCGTGGTGGGGGAAGATGAGGTCGACCCCGCCGGTGTGGATGTCGAAGCTCTCGCCCAGGTACTTCATCGACATCGCCGAGCACTCAATGTGCCAGCCGGGCCGGCCCCGGCCGAGCGGGGTGGACCACGACGGCTCGCCCGGCTTGGCGGCTTTCCAGAGGGCGAAGTCGCGCGGGTCGGTCTTGTCGTACTCCTCCACGTCGACGCGGGCGCCAGCCTTGATGCCGTCGAGGTCAATCTTGGAGAGCCGGCCGTAGGCGGGGAACTTCTGGATGCGGTAATAAACTGAGCCGTCGCTGCGATAGGCCAGGC
>DATEUS010000045.1:0-8371 GCA_035282985.1 Candidatus Acidiferrales bacterium | reverse complement strand
CGCGGTCGGCGCGCACGTCGGCGACGCAGTTCATCGGCTCCATAGTTGCGTGGGCCAGGAAGGGTAGCTCGTACACTGCTTCGATCTTCTTGGCCGCCTTCTCCAGCGTAGCGGCCACGTCGCCCTCGCTGCGAATAACCTTGCCGGGCTTCTCCGCCAGGGCGCGGAACTGCTCCCAAAGCGTCTGGGTGGATTCCTTCGCATGCGGCCCCAGATCCCACTCCATCGCCAGCGCCTCGCGACCCTGCAGGGCCGCCCAGGTGTTCTCCGCCACGACGGCGATGCCGCCGGCGCTGAAAGCGCCCGGGCTGATGGCGGGAATCTCCACCACGTGACGCACCCCGGCGACTTTCTTGGCCGCCTCGGCGTTGGAACTCTTTGGCTTGCCGCCGAAAGTAGGGCAGCGGGCGATGACAGCGTAGAGCATTCCGGGCACGCGGACATCAATCCCGAACTGCGCGCTGCCGTCCACCTTCTCGGGGGTGTCGGTGCGCGGGATGGACTTGCCCACGATGCGGAAGTCCTTCGGGTCCTTGAGCGGCACCTTCGCGAGATCGGGCAACGGCAGCTTGGCGGCCGCTTCGACCAGCCCGCCGTAGGCAAGGCGGCGGCCTGTAGGCCGGTGGACGACTTCGCCGCGCTCGGCAAGACAGCTGTCGCGCGGCACGCCCCAGTGCTCGGCCGCGGCCGTAATCAGCATCGCGCGCGCGGCAGCGCCGGCCTGCCGCAGCGGCAGCCAAGACTCCCGCACTGAGGAGCTGCCCCCAGTACCCAGACTGCGGTAGATGTCCGGCCGCGTGGGCGCCTGCTCGACCTTCACCCGCGACCAGTCCACCTCCAACTCTTCCGCCAGAATCATCGGCAGCGAGGTGCGCACGCCCTGGCCCATTTCTGACTTGGCCACGATCAGAGTGACCTGGCCGTCGGATTCAATCTTCACCCAAGCGTTGAACGGGTTGGGCGGCGGAGGTGGCGGGGCTTCCTGGGCCACCGAGTCCCAGGGAATGGTGAAGCCGATGACGAGGGCGGCGCTGCCCACGGCGCTGGTCTTGAGGAAGTCGCGACGACTGAGGGCGGTGGCGCTGTTCACGCTTTTCATCACGCACCTCCCGCCGTCCGTGCGGCCATGTCTTTCCCGACCGGCTTACCCCCGCTGGCGGCACGATGGATGGCGTGGCGAATGCGCTGGTAGGTGCCGCCGCGGCAGACGTGGGTCGAAAAGGCGGCGTCAATATCCTCGTCGGTGGGCTTGGGCTTGCGGACGAGCAACTCGGCCGCCGTCATCAGCATGCCGGACTGGCAGTAGCCGCACTGCGGGACTTCTTCGGCGATCCAGGCCTGTTGCAGCGGGTGGCTGCGGTCGGCGGACAGGCCTTCGATGGTGGTGATGCGGGAGCCGGCGACGAGCGAGACCGGGGTAACACAGGAGCGCGTGGCCTCGCCGTTCACGTGCACCGTGCAGGCCCCGCAGAGCGCCATCCCGCAGCCGTACTTGGTGCCGGTCAGCCCCAGGACATCTCGCAGCACCCACAGCAGCGGCGTCTCCTCGCTGACGTCTACCGTGTGGTCTTTACCGTTGACGTTGAGCTTGATGGCGGGCATACGCTCCTCCCTGGCTTTCGATCGGCTGGCGGGTAAGACGGATGCTACCGCGCCGCCCGCCGCACGTCAACGATAGGCTTAGAGGCCGACGACGGGCTCGGGCAACTCCGAGGTGCGGTAGGCAAAAGCCATGTGCGAGGTGGAGAAGGCAAAACCCACCCGGCCGCTCCCATCCACAACGATCAGGCCGCCCTTTCCTTCGGTGCGCTCCTGGAGCAGTGCCACCGCCCTGTCGGCCGCCGCCTGCGGCTCCACGCCCGCCGCCAGCAGGTCGCTGACCGTCTTGGCCAGCACTACCTTCATGATCGCCTCACCGTAGCCGGTGGCGGAGACGGCCCCGGCCCGGTTGTCGGCGTAGCAGCCGCAACCCACCAGAGCGGAGTCGCCCACGCGCCCGGGGTACTTGCAGGCCGTGCCGCCGGTCGAAGTGCCCGCCGCCAGATTGCCGGCGGCATCAAGCGCCACCGCCCCCACCGTCCCCAACTGATGGTTACCCAGGAACAGGCCGCGCGCGGTCTCAGTCTCGTGCTTGAGCTTGTACCAGGCCTCCACTTCGCGGGCCACCACCAGCTCGGACGGATTGCAGAGCGACACTCCCATCTCCACCGCAAACTGCTCCGCTCCCGGGCCCACCAGCATCATGTGCTGGCTGCGGTCCAGCACCAGCCGCGCCACCTGGATGGGGTTGCGCAGGCGCTCCGTCGCGCAGACGGCGCCGCTCTTGAGCGTGCGTCCGTCCATCAGAATGGCGTCGAGCTGCACGCGCCCGTCCCGGTTCAGGTGAGAGCCGGTGCCGGCATCGAAGACAGGCTCGTCCTCCAACACAACAATGGCTTCCTGACAGGCGTCGACAGCGGTACCCCCTTTCTCCAGCACCGCCCAGCCGTGCTCCAGGGCGTGCCGGCAGCCGGCCTCGCAAGCCGCGATCGCCTCGTCCGGAATCGTCCACGCCCCGCCGTGCACCACTAGTGCAGTCTTCTTCAACACAGGTGCTCCTGGGTCAACCTGATGCGTGGGGATCAAAGACCTCTAGATTGCAGTCGCGAGCGCATGCCGCCAACCTCTTGTCCGACACACCGAACTCTAGTCGTTGATCACCCTGGGCAAAGCTAGTTACGAGCTGGCACATATCGCGCAGCCAGTGAGCCGAGGACAAGTGCACAGCGTCGGCTCCCCGGAGGGAGTAGCGCTCCACGAGCGTGGGCAAAGATGCCATCACGTTAGTGTCCACTGCGAGTACGTTCAGGGAGTAAAGCCAGTCTTGGATAAAACCGTCCCTGGCGCGCCGATAAGCGTCCTTGCCCAGCTCCCGCCGTTGGTACTTGCGCCCCAACACGGCCTGAATTTCGGCATAGCTCAGGGCAGAAGTAAAGATCCGTTCTCCCCGCCCAAATCGGGCGTTCACAGCGCGACTGCCAGGTTCCCGCAGATAGCGCTTAACGAGCGCAGAGGCATCCAGATAAAGCACTAGTCGCGGTCCTCAAGAATCATTTGCGACGCCGGTTTGCCCTGGGTCTGTGCCGGCCTGAAGCGAATAAACGGTTTCGTCCCCAAGCGCAGATGCCCCTCTGCCGCCAGTTCGCGGAGCTTCTCCTCCAGGCGGAGGCCTCGGCCTATGTTGGCCACAGGTTCGACCCGCGCAACTGGCTCTCCGCGGTCGGTGACCACAATGGTTTCTCCCTGCCGAACCCGGCGCAGGTAGTGCCCCTGGCGGTTCTTGAACTCGCGGCTGCCGACTTTTTTCATGTAGCTACCTCCGTCTCCATTGTAGCTACATCGAGCTCAAAGAACAAGCTAGCGCTGCCTTCCCCCCGACCCCAGGGTGCGGCCAGCAGCGGTCTCCTGCCAGGTGTAAGTGATGCGGTGGATGACGGTCCAGGTGGAGAAGACAGCAATCACCCAGAGCACCGGGGCCATGCGGTGGAACACCGCCCCGACAATCAGCAGCGCCATCCGCTCTGGGCGCTCCATGAAGCCCACCCGGCAGGAAGGAATCAGCGATTCGGCGCGGGCCTGCGAGTAGCTGACCATAAACGAGCTCATCATCGCCACCGCCGTCAGCACCACGTAGAAAAATCGGCCGATGATGGCGAAGTGGATGATCAGCCCCATGTAGAGAACCATGTCGGAGTAGCGGCCAATCATGGAGTCGTAAAAGGCCCCGAAGGTCGTGGTCCGTCCCTGCCGCCGCGCCACCTTGCCGTCGGTCAGGTCCACCAGGCCGGCCAGAAAGATGGCCACCGCCGCCGCTAGAAAGCGATCCGCCGCCAGCAGCACCCCGGCCCAGATGTTCAGCACCAGCCCCACCGAGGTCAGGATATTGGGATGGATGCCGGTGGCCGCCAGCCCTCCGACAACGCGCTCGAGCAGCCAATGCCCGGCGCGGCCGATCAGATGCGTGTAGGTATACATGGGATGATGGTCCCGCTCCCTTGCTGGCAGCCCCGCGCCGGGCGGTCAGGCGTCGTAGATCGTCACCACGCGCACCACCTCGAAGGTGCGCGCGCCGGCGGGCGTCTGCACCCGCACCAACTCGCCTTCCTGCTTGCCCAGCAGTGCCCGCCCGATGGGCGAGGTGGTGGAAATCAATCCCTGGCTGACGTCCGACTCTTCGGCGGTGACCAGTTGATAGGTCAGTTCGTCGTTCTTCTCCGTGTCCAGCAACGTCACTTGGCTTCCGTAGCCGATACGGTCGCGCGGAATCTTTGATAGATTGATCAGCGACAGGTCGGCCAGCCGCTTGCGCAGTTGCTGCAAGCGCATCCCCACCAGGTGCTGCCGCTCCTTGGCGAACTTGTATTCGGCGTTCTCACTCAAGTCGCCGTGCGCGCGCGCCTTGGCAATCTCTTTGGGCAGGTCGTGGTGCAGTTCCCGCTCCAAGGCGGCAATCTCCGCCTCCAGCTTGCTGCGAATCTTCTGGCCGGCGTCGTTCTGGCTGGCCTCGGGCATGGGCGAGACTCCTGGCTGCGCCTGTTCCCCTGTGTGAACCCTCCGAGTATAGCCAGAGCGCCCCGCAGCGTGCAACTCGGAGTCCGCTGCCCATCTCGGGGGATTTTCTCCTTGACGCTCAGCCGAATGAGCTGTAACATGTTTTGGTTACCGCAAGTGTGAAAGCCGCACGCATGTCATTCAACGTTGGTGAGAAGGTTGTTTATCCCAATCACGGGGTTGGGATAATCGAGCAGATCGCCCACAGCAACTTCAACGGCACTGCCGACCGCTACTACCTGGTTCGCATCCTCGCCAACGGCCTCAAGGTCACCGTCCCCTGCACCAACGCCGACTGTGTCGGCCTGCGCCGGACCATCAAACCGGCGGAAGTGCAGGGCGTGCTGCGCTGCCTGGAGAACGGCAAGATCAAGTCCTATCGCGACTGGAAGTCCCGCTTCAAGGAAAATTCGGAAAGAATGCGCACCGGCTCGCTGTACGATGTGGCCGAAGTCTTCAAGAGCCTGGTGGCGCTGAGCCACAACAAGGTGCTGAGTTTTCGCGAGAAGAAGATGCTGGAGCGCTGCCGGCATTTGCTGGTGGCTGAACTCTCCGTCGTCCGCAACGTCACCGCGGCCACCATCGAACAGGCCCTGGAGAAAGCTCTGAGCAAGTGCAAGCTCCACCTTCCCCGCGCCGACTGAGCTAATTCCCTTCCGTTCGTCCTCTCTTCGACTTGTCTTCTTTGCCCCAGCCGCCGCCGCCCGGCGTTTCAATCCGGATGACATCGCCAGCATGCGCATTGAGGGTGCATTTGCCCAGCAGTGGGATTTCCTTCCCGCCGGGTTGCAGGTGGATGTTCCGGCCGCGCTTGCCCGGACGGCCGCCGGCCAGGCCGTAGGGTGCAATGTGACGACGGTCAGAGAGAATGGCCACCTGGGCATCGGTCAGCAGCTCAATCTCCCGCACCACGCCGTCGCCCCCGCGGTGTCGCCCTCTGCCGCCTGAATTGCGCCGCAGCCCGTAGCACCGCACCCGCAGCGGATAGAACGACTCCAATGCTTCCACCGGTGTATTGAGCGAGTTGGTCATGTGGGTGTGAATGCCGTCCAGCCCATCCGCCGTTGAGCGCGCGCCCATCCCGCCGGCAATCGTTTCGTAGTAGGCGAACGGCTGCCCGTCGGGGCCTACGCCGCCGACGGTGAAGTTGTTCATCGTGCCCTGGCTGGCGGCAGGGATTCTCTCCGGAATCGCTTTGGCCAGGGCGCGCAAGAGGGTATCCACAATGCGCTGTGAGGTCTCGACGTTCCCGGCGGCGACAGCGGCCGGCGGCTCGGCGTTCACCACCGAGCGCGGCGGCGTTATCACCTCGATGGGTCGCAGCAGACCGGCCGTGGCAGGCGTCTCCCCCGGCACCAGGCAGCGGAAGACGTAGAACACCGCCGAGACGGTGATGGCACGCACCGCGTTGACGCTGCCGGCGGTCTGCGGGGATGAGCCGGTGAAGTCCACCCGGGCGTGCCCGCCGCGCACGCTGATGCGCACGCGGATGCGCACCGGGTCGGGCGTGATGCCATCGTCGTCGAGAAAATCTTCTGCGGCGTAGCTCCCGGCCGGAATCGCTCGCAGGGTGGCGCGCATCATTCGCTCCGAATAGTCGAGCAGATGGCCCATGTAAGCACGCACCTCCGCAACCCCGTAGCGCCGCACCATCTCCGCCAGACGCCGCGCCCCCAGCCGGCAGGCGGCCACCTGCGCCGTCAGGTCGCCTTCGCGCTCCACCGGCGTGCGCACGTTGGCCAGAAGAAGCTGCAATACGTCGCGGCGCAACCGCCCGCGCTGAACAATCTTGAGAGGAGGGATGCGAATGCCCTCCTGATAGATGTCCCGCGCCAGGCCCATCGAGCCGGGCTGCGCTCCGCCCACGTCGGCGTGGTGCGCCCGGCTGGCGACATAAAACAGGGGATCCGTGGCCCGCGGCCCGCGTCCCGTGGAAAAGACTGGCATTACCAGAGTTATGTCCGGGAGGTGTGTACCGCCGGCAAAAGGGTCGTTGAGCATAGCAATGTCGCCGCGACCGAGGGCAAGGGCCGCAATGGCCGCCGCCACCGACATCGGCATCGAGCCCAAGTGCACCGGCATGTGGTCGCCCATGGCGATGACCGCGCCCTCACGGTCAAACACGGCGCAGGAGTAGTCCCGCCGCTCCTTGATGTTGGGCGAGAAGGCGGTGCGGCGCAGCGCCGCTCCCATCTCCTCCGCCACCGCGTGGAAGAGGTTTTTGTAGATTTCCAACTTGACCGGGTCAATCATCGGCTCGCTTTTGTCTCCGTTTCTCCAAGAGCAGATTCTCGTAGGTGTCCACGCGCGCCTGCCAGCCCGGTGCTACCACCGTGGTGGCGCTGTACTCAGCAATCACCGCCGGGCCGAGGATGCGATTTCCCGGACGCAGACGCTCGCGGATGTAGAACTCCGTTGGTCGGGCGCGGCCGTCAAAATAAACCTTCGCGCGCTTGAACCTGGCTGCTGGTGGCGGCGCCGCCGGACCCAACACCGCGGGGCGAAACTTCGGCTTCGGTGTCACTCCCACCGCTCGCAGGCGCACGTTGACCACCTCGATCGAGCGCGCCGGGTCGGCGTAGCCGTAGCGGCGCTGGTGGGCGCGGTGGAAAGCCGATACAAAGTTGCGCCCGAAGGCAACCGCCAGTTCGAACGCCTGCCCGCGATAGCGCAGATCAAGCTGGCGCGCCAAGCGCTGTGTACTTGGGGGGAACCCTTCCCGTCGCAACTCCGCCCGCGCCGCCCGCTCGAGGATCTGGAACTCACGTTCGAGACGCGCCACCAGGTGCGTCCAGTCATCCCCATCGACGGGCAGGAGCACGGTGCGGGCGTAGTCCTTGACGACATCAGAGAACAGAATTCCCAGCGCCGACAGTGCTCCAGGGAATTTCGGAATTAGCACGCGGGGAATCCGCAGCGCCGCGGCCAGATCGCAGGCATGCAGCCCCCCGGCGCCGCCAAAGGCTACCAGGACAAAGTCGCGCGGGTCGTGGCCGCGCTCCACCGAGATCACCCGGATGGCTCGCTCCATGGTGGCGTTGGCCACCGCCACGATCCCCGCCGCGAGTTCTTCAAGGCTGCTGATGTCACGTCGGGTCTGAATGAATCTCTGCATCCAGTCTCGGGTGCGTTGCGCATCAAGCTGCCAGCGTCCGCCGAGAAATTGTGCCGGGTCGAGCCGCCCCAGGATCAGATGGGCATCAGTCACAGTCGGCTGGCGTCCCCTGCCGTAACAAATGGGGCCGGGATCGGCGCCTGCCGATTGCGGTCCTACGCGCAGGGCTCCGCCGCGGTCGAACCAGGCCAACGAGCCGCCGCCGGCGCCCACCGTATGGATGTCGAGCATCGGCACGGCCACCGGCACGCCGGCCACACTGCCCTCGCTGGTGGTTGCCAGCTCGCCTGCCAGCAAGGCCACATCGGTCGAGGTGCCGCCCATATCGAAGCTGATTATCCGTTCGAAGCCGGCCAACTTCGCCACCGTCCGCGCGCCCACGACGCCACCCGCCGGGCCCGAGAGCAACGTTCGTACCGGTTGCGCCGCCGCCGCCCGCGCCGACACGGTCCCTCCACTCGACTGCATTACTGCCACTCGGCCTGCGGGCCGGCGGGCAGCCCGCTTCCTTGAACAGACGACCCGCTCCACCTCCTCCAGGTAGCGGCCCATCAGCGGCACCAGATAGGCATTCACCACGATTGTGGCGGTACGCTCGTACTCGCGAAACTCGGGCAGAATCTCGTGTGAGACGCTGCTGGCCAGGCCCAGACGCTGCAGGACGCG
>DATEUS010000044.1:0-3932 GCA_035282985.1 Candidatus Acidiferrales bacterium | reverse complement strand
AGGCGCTAAGAAAAGAAGACGACCCGCACTCGCGTCAACGCCTGAAGGAAATCGAGCGAGAGCTGGCCGAGCTGCGCGAGCGCTCCGGGCAGCTCAAAGCCCGCTGGCAGGCGGAAAAGGAAGCCATCACCGCCATCCGCTCGCTCAAGGAGAAGATTGAGCAACTCAAGATCGAGGAGCAGAAGGCCGAGCGCGCCGCCGACCTCAACCGCGTCGCCGAAATCCGTTACGGGCAACTGGTCGAGGCCCAGAAGCAGCTCGAGGCCGGCCAGGGCAAGCTCGCGGAGATCAACGGCACGCGCATGCTGAAGGAAGAGGTCGAAGAAGAGGACATCGCCCGCATCGTCTCCAAGTGGACCGGCATCCCCGTCGGCCGCCTACTGGAAGGCGAGACGGAAAAGCTGGTGCACATGGCGGAGCGCCTGCGCCGCCGCGTCGTCGGCCAGGATGAAGCTCTCGAGCGCGTCGCCGATGCCGTCCGCCGCTCCCGCGCCGGCCTCAGCGACCCCAAGCGCCCCATCGGCTCCTTCATCTTCCTGGGGCCGACCGGCGTGGGCAAGACCGAGTTGGCCCGCGCTCTGGCCGAATTCCTCTTCGACGACGAGCGCGCCCTGGTGCGGCTCGATATGTCCGAGTACATGGAAAAGCACACCGTGGCCCGCCTCATCGGCGCGCCGCCCGGCTACGTCGGCTACGAGGAGGGCGGGCAGTTGACCGAGCACGTCCGCCGCCGGCCCTATTCGGTCATCCTCTTCGATGAAATCGAAAAGGCCCATCCCGATGTCTTCAACGTCCTGCTGCAAATCCTCGACGACGGCCGGCTGACCGACGGCAAGGGCCGCACGGTTGATTTCCGCAACACCGTGCTGATCATGACCAGCAACGTCGCCAGCCAGACCATCTTCGAGCTAGCCCAGCGCGATCGCGACCAGATGCGGCAGCGCATCCTGGAAGCCTTGCAGGCCACCTTCAAGCCGGAGTTCTTGAACCGCATTGACGACACCGTGGTCTTCGACCCGCTCGGCCGCGAGCAGATCAGCCAGATTATTGACCTCCAGCTCGAGCACCTCCGCCGCCTGCTGGCCGAGCGCAAGATCTCGCTCGAGCTAACCGAGTCGGCCCGCGACCTGCTTCTGTGCGAAGGCTTCGAGCCCGCCTACGGCGCTCGGCCGATGAAGCGCGCCCTCCAGCGGCTCATCCAGAACCCGCTGGCGCAGAAAATCCTCCAGGGCGAAGTGCTCCCCGGCAACCACGTCACCGTGAAAGCTGACAGAAAGACAAGCGCCATGACCTTCGAACGCACCAGCACTGCCGTGCCTGCCTAGCCGGTCGGAGGCGCTTTCGGTAGAATAAGAGTTTGACAGGAGGGCTAGAGAAGATGAACGCCATCAAGACCGGTTTACTGCTGGCGGCACTGACGCTAATCCTAGTAATTGGCGGGCAGGCCGTAGCTGGCCAGCGGGGAATGACTATTGCGCTGATTTTCGCCGCCATCATGAACCTGGGTGCCTACTTCTGGTCGGACAAGATCACCCTGGCCATGAGCGGCGCCCAGCCAGTGACGCCCGACCAAGCGCCGCGGATGTATCGGGTCATGGAGCGGCTCTGCGCCCGCACCGGCCTGCCCATGCCGCGGCTCTACGTCATTCCGCAGGCGCAGCCCAACGCCTTCGCCACCGGGCGCAACCCCCAGCACGCCGCTGTCGCTGCCACCGCCGGCCTGCTGGAGACGATGGAGGAAGACGAGCTGGAGGGCGTGCTGGCCCACGAGCTGGCCCACGTGCGCAACCGCGACACCCTGATTATGTCAGTGGCCGCCACCATCGCCGGCGCCATCACCTACCTGGCCTACATGGGCCAGTGGGCGCTCATCTTCGGCGGCTACGGCGGCCGCGACCGCAACGGGGGCGGCAGTGGCCTCGGTGCCCTGCTGATGATTATCCTGGCGCCCATCGCCGCCCTGCTGGTGCAGATGGCAATCTCCCGCCAGCGCGAGTACGCCGCCGATGCCGCCGCCGCCCGCTTCGTCGGCCACCCCTACGGGTTGGCCAATGCGCTGGAAAAGCTCGGCCACTACTCCAAACGCATCCCGATGCATGACGTCAAGCCCGCCCAGGCCCACATGTACATCGTGCAGCCGTTTTCGGGCGGATTTGCCAGCCTGTTCAGCACCCACCCGCCGGTGGAAGAGCGCATCCGCCGCCTGCGCGTCTTGGCCAGCTAACGGAGGGGATTGTCGCTACCGGGGCGGATCTGTTGGGCGAAGGCCCACTGAACCGCGATGGGTGTCCAGCCACGCCTCGACCTCCTCAGGAGCTGACAGTTGACTTCGAAGCAGTGCCAGGAGAAGGTCCTTCGTCAGAACTGTGTTGAATGCGGGGCTGTAGTCAAACTCCCTTCGCTGACCAGCCAGCTTGAGAAGAAACGGCACCCGGGCATCAAGCCGCACCGCAACCTCGGCCTCCTCCTCATTCCATAAGGGCTGAGTTTGCCAGTAGTCCCATTTCCACCCATGATCAGCTGACACAAGCACGACCGTGCTGTCCCACAAGCCCGCCTCTTCCAGCCAGCGACGAACTTCACCCAGGGTGCGGTCGGCCAACTCAAGATTGTCCAGGTAGCTGCTCTCGCCCCGGAGGTCAAAGGTGTCCCGCTTGCGGTCGTAGATGGCGGGGGCGTGGGGCACTGGCCAGTGAACGAAGACTAGGTCGAGACGAGGATCGACCACCACCGCCCGCGCCGCGGCCAGGATCTTCTCGTATGCATGATAGTGGTACGTACGCCTGAGATGAATCAAGCGGCGGCTTGCTACTTTATCGGCCAGTCGCAGCCGGGCAGCAAACGGAACATTGTCGGCGATCAACCACAGCTGTTGCGAGACGAAGTCGAGCAAAGACATCCCTTCTTCATGCTGGAAGTACACGGTCTCCCAGGAACATCCGGCGAGCTTGCCACCTACTACCCTGCAATAGGGTAGATACCAACCGACCACCGCCGTATCGAACCCCGCCGCGTGTGCCTCGGCAAACAGATTCTCTTGCAGTGTTGCCGTCTCGCTCTCGGGTCGCACCGGTACCAAGCGCATGCTGTCGGGCCCTTGCGGGATTGCATTCCGCAGCAACTCTCCACTCAATAAAGAAGGCATCGAAAGATAGGTGTAGGTATTGGGCTCAAAGGCATTCGCAGCAAAAATTGACTGCTGCCGCAGTCGGTCCATCTCCGACAACCGGACCGATTGCGGCCTCTCGGGGAAGCTCAGCCGAAAATCCATTTCGTCAAGAATCAGCCACAAGACGCGTTGCGACTCGTGTGCCTTCCCTGGCCGCACCGGGACTGGGGGCGCGTCTAAGAACGCCGACGGCTCGTGAGGCCGCAGGAGCAGCCAGCCTGCCTGTGCTAGAGTGATGAGAAAAACGGGGAAAAACACCAGCGCCCACACCCGCGCTGCTCGGACATCCTGGCGCAGCCACAACACCAGCGCAACAACAATCAGTCCGACAAAAAGGATCTCGACTGGCCCCTCCCACGCGAAGAAGCCTAGCCGCGGCAGCAACCGCCCCAAAATGTGCCGGAGGACAAAATAGCCGCTCAGAAGGCAACCGAGCAGGAACAATCCTTGGCCGAGCCTCCGGGTCGGAGCCCACGGAGCCCGCCGGGACACAACAAGAGCAGCCCAGAAGAGGGCGGTCAGTCCTAGCACGCCGAGCATCGCGGCGGCGATGCTCATCGGGCTGGGCGGAGCCTTGCGGAAGAACTGGTAGGCAGGGTGCAGCAGCGATGCCCACACCTCGATGTAGCAAAGGTTCGCTATCGACAAGGCTGGAACGAGTTCACGCCACATTGTGACCGGGGTGCGTCTTGTGGCCGGAATTGTACCAGACGCCGGCTACTAGCCAAGACTGAATTCATTTCAGAACGAGATTCTTTACGAA
>DATEUS010000043.1:0-3311 GCA_035282985.1 Candidatus Acidiferrales bacterium | reverse complement strand
CGATCGTGCAGATGGCAAAGTTTGCAACCCAGCGTTACTCAGTGGTAAGTTGCTGGCTTTTCTGAATGATGCGTTCGCGTGCAGAATCATGCGATAATATCGGGACAACCGTGGAAACGTTTGGGGACGTTTAACAGTCCGACGTGCTACCAGACGCACTCCGCCCCAGAGCAATTCACGTCCAGCAGTATACGGCAGGTGGGCCGTTGTTTTCACCCCCACGATGAGGTGGGGGAGCCGGGGCCAGGCGAGGCCCTCTTGGCTACTGGAGGGCGTCGGAGACCTGGTTGATGAGGGTGTCGCAGCAGCCTTCGACGTGCAAGCGCAACTCCTTTGGGGAGGGGCCGGTCACGGTCACCGAGGCGAACTCGCCGTGCTCGGCGCAGCGGATCTTGCCCGCCTTGCGCCGCACGTTTTTCTCGATGTCCTGGAGCACCGACCCTAGCAGACCGTCTTCCAGCTTCTCCGGTATGACTTCCCGGTTGTTGATGGTGAACTTGACCTCGAGGTTGTCCATGTATGCCTCACCCGCTTCCGGCCCTGCGTCCTGGTCGACCATAGGTGCCGGGTATTCTACAACAGTCCGCGCAAAAATCGAGTCTGTTGCACAAACGCGTCTAGGCGAGGCCCCAGGGGCTAAAGAGTGAGTGTGAAAACTCGGTTTTGACGGCCTCAGCGGCTAAAGCCGGGTTGAAAAGGCGGCACTTACGGCACGCCTGAGGGTGTGCCCTTCCGAAAAAGGGCACTTTTCACACAGACTCTGAAGCCCTGACCCGCCACGCGGACTTCAAGCAACAGTCTCTGGTCTTGCGACGGTGGAGGTGGCGGCAGCGCCAGCCAAGCGGGCGGGCCTGCCTGCCGCAGGCAGGCTTCAGGCGGGGGTGGCCTGGAGGAACTTCTTGTGGTGCTGGCGGATGATTTCGACCGCCTGCTCGACCGTGTCGACGCAGATGGGGATGTTGACGTCCTCGGAATCGGCCAGGGGCGGCCGGCGCGCGGCCAGGTGGGCGCGGCCCCAGTCCACCAGTTCCTTCCACATCGGGCCCACCAGCACCAGCGGGGTATCGTAAGCGTGGCGAACCTGGAGGAGCTGCCAGATCATCGTCATCTCCAGCAGGGTGCCGATGCCTCCGGGCATCACCACAAAGGCGCTGGAGAGCAGCACGAAGTGGTGCAGACGGGAAAAGAAGGTGCGGTGCTGGTAGAGCTTTTCCACGAAGGGATTGGGCCCTTGCTCGAAGGGCAGCTCGATGGCGACCCCGAAGGAGCGGATGCGGCGCTCGGGGTCGCCCAGTTGGGCGCCTTCGTTGGCGGCTTCCATCAGCCCAGGGCCGCCGCCGGTGACGATATCGCAGCCCATGGCCGCCAGCTCGGCGGCGAGGTGGCGCACCTGGTTGAAGAGGTCGCTGCTGCGGCGGATGCGGGACGAGCCGAAGATCGTGACGCGGTAGTACTCAGGCTTGGGCGGGCGCAGGCGCCAGAGGTCGTCCACCACCTTCCAGAGGTCGACCATCGCTTCCTCGATGATCTGGAAGGTCTCCTGCGTGACCTGCACCTCGGACCGAGGCGGATGCTTGTCGTTTATGTTCTTGCTGTCGCTCATATTGAAGGCTGCGGCGGCCGCGCCGCAAAGCCGCCAGTATAGCATTCTTCTAGGATTTGGGGCTGAAGGTGGGCGACCCCTCAGCGCGGCGTGCCGAGATCTAGGCGCCGAGGAGCTGCTTCAGCGCGGCGTTGACCTGCTGGGGGCTGGCCTGGCCGCGAGAGGCCTTCATCACCTGGCCGACGAAGAAGCCGAACAGCGCCGTCTTGCCCTTCTTGTACTGCTCAACCTTGTCGGGGTTCTTCACCAACACTTCGCGGCAGAGCTTTTCAATCTCGCCGGTGTCGGTGACTTGCTCCAAGCCTTCGGCAGCGATGATGTCTCCGGCGGGGCGGCCGGTTTCCACCATCTTTTGAAACACGGTCTTGGCCATCTTGCCGGAAAGCGTGCCGTCTTCGATCAAGCGCAGCAGCTCGGCCAAGGCCGCGGGTTTGATCGGCGACTCGCTGATGTCCTTGCCAGTGTCTTTCAGCACTGCCAGCAGCTCGGACTGAATCCAGTTAGCGGCGGCCTTGGGATTGGCACCGGCGGCAGCGACGGCTTCGAAGTAGTCGGCCAGGGCGCGGGTGGCGATGAGCACCTCGGCGTCGTAGTCGGTGAGAGCGTACTGCTCGGCGAAGCGCGCCTTGCGGGCGGCGGGCAGTTCGGGCATCTCGCGGCGAATCTTTTCCTGCCAGGCCGAGTCCACCACCAGCGGCAGCAAATCGGGCTCGGGGAAGTAGCGATAGTCGTGGGCGAACTCCTTGGAGCGCATCGCCTCGGTGTGGCTGGCCTGGAGATTGAAGAGGCGGGTTTCCTGCTCGATGCGGGCGCCGCTTTCGAGCAGCGCGATCTGCCGGTCGATTTCGTAATCGAGGGCGCGGGCCAGGTAGCGGAAGGAGTTCAGGTTCTTGACCTCGGTCTTGACGCCGAACTCGGCGGCGCCGCGCCGGCGGACGCTGACGTTGGCGTCGCAGCGCAGCGAACCTTTCTCCATATCGCAGTCACTGACCTCGATGTATTCAAGGATTTGCTTCAGCGTGGTCAGGTAGGCGTAGGCCTCCTGCGGGGAGCGCAGGTCGGGCTCGCTGACGATTTCCACCAGCGGGACGCCGCAGCGGTTGAAGTCGAGGTAGGTCTTGCCGTTTGATTCCGGGAAGCCTTCGTGCAGCGACTTGCCGGCGTCCTCTTCCAGGTGCAGGCGAGTGATGCCAATGCGCTTGGTGTTCCCAGTGGCATCCCTCGACTCCGCTCGGGACAAGGGAGCCACTGGGTTGGACATGAAAGTGGAGAGGTCGATTTCGAGCCAGCCGTGCTCGGCCAGCGGCTCTTCGTACTGGGAAATCTGGTAGCCCTTGGGCAGGTCGGGATAGAAGTAGTTCTTGCGGGCGAAGCGCGAGGCGGGGCACACGCGGCAGTTCAGCGCCAGGGCGGCGCGCACCGCCAGCTCCACCGCCTGGCGGTTCAGCACCGGCAGCGCGCCGGGCAGGCCCAGGCAAACCGGGCAGACGTTGGTGTTGGGCGGGTCGCCGAAGCGGGTGGAGCAGCTGCAGAAGATCTTAGAGGCGGTGTTCAGTTGCAGGTGGACTTCGAGGCCGATGACGGCCTCGTAGTCGCCGCGCTTCTGCTCGGCCACGGCGGCAATCTGTTCTCGTGTGAGCTCCATCCCCGCGGTGATTATAGCTCAGGCCTGCCTGCCGTAGGCAGGAGAGCGGTCAGCCAACAGGTA
>DATEUS010000042.1:0-2788 GCA_035282985.1 Candidatus Acidiferrales bacterium | reverse complement strand
CTTCCTCGCCTCGATCAGTCCCTATGCCGATCCGGTGACCACGGCCAACCCGGACACCGACTTTTACGAGGTGACAGCCAACGCGAGTGCGACCGTGACGGTGGAAGTCACCGCCCGGAATCTGGTTCCGCCCACGAAGCTTGACCCGGTGGTGGAGGTCGTAGACAACAGCAACGCTCGCTTCACCACGTGCCGGGAGGGCGGCGACGGCTCCACCACCGGGGCCGTCAACGGCGTGAATGGCAACGCTGACCCCACCCCACTGGCCTTTGACGACAACTGCATCAATGACGACATTGAGTTGGGGTTTAATCGCGATTCGAAGCTGGAGTTCCTGGTACCAGGCTCGGGCCCAGTGACCTTCTTTGTGCGCGTGCTCGACTGGCGCGGCGACGCCCGCCCGGACTTCCTGTACGACATCACCATCAGCGGCGCCAACTGAGCCTGTCGCATAATCTGCTTGCAACGGGCCTCAGGGGCTAAAGCCCCCGTATTCGGCGGCTTTCTCGGCACGGCTCCTTCGACTCCGCTCAGGACAAGTGAAGCCGTGCCCTTCCGAGCCGGCGTGTCTATGTCTCCGGTGAACACAACAGCTTGACAGGAGTGGGATAATGGCTGTGTGGTTGGCTGCTGGTCGCCAATGACGGTGGGCCGGTGAGGAGGTGAAAAGGGAAAAAAGCTTTGCAGAGTTAAGTACCCCGCCACAAGGTCATGCCTCATAAGTCCTTCCGGACCAGTTAATTAGCAGGGCCTGTAGGAGTGCACGATCACTAAATCCTTTGGAATCACTATAAACGCATAACCCCCCCACCCCCCTTTCCCGAAGGAATGCGTTAATTGAAAACAAAGGACTTAGTGGTTGTCTCGAAATGGCAGCGAGTAGGCTCGGTCTGATGGAGGAGGCGAAGCAAACCGGAGGAGGCGTCGTGCAGCGTGGGCGTCAGAGGGACGGGAATCGGCGTCGTGGCAGCCTCAGAACAGGCGCTCGCCCTGGCTGATGTTTCCGAACGTCCCCACGTTGGCGATGGTGAAAGCGAAGCGGAACTCGTTCTGGCTGCGCAGCGGTCCCAGGCCCAGCCGCCGGTAGGAAAACGCCACCCCGCAGCAGTCCCAGTTGTAGCTCACCTGGACGACGGCGTTGGGGAGGAAGTCGCGGCGGATATCCCAGGTGGTGCCGACGGCGGCGTTCATGCCGGGCCGGTTGAGGTGGCCGTAGGCCACGAGGGCGCGGATCTGGTTCGAGCGCGGCTGCAAAATCTCGGCGTTGCGGGTGACGAAATGGGCCACGCTGAAGCGCATCACCTCGCTGAATTTGGCCTGCACCGCCAGCCGCGTGTTGACCAACTGGTTTTTTTTGGTGTCGTAGTCGAGGCGGAAGTCGGTGTCGAAGCGGCCGCCGGGCGTGAGCTTCAGGACCGAAGTGATGGGTGAGAAGCGGCGGGGGCCGTCGGCAAAAGCGAACGGGGTCAGGGAATTCAGCGCCGCGAAGACGTTGCGAGTGTCCGGGCGCAGGGCGTCGCGGAAGGTCGGGTCGAAGTAATACTTCTGGCTCACCCGCCAGCTCAGGAACTCCTGAACGTGGCCGCCGCCATTCCTCTCTTTCACCAACAGCCGCTGGGTCAGGGCGTATTCGACCTCGTGGGTGTCGGTGAGGGTGTCCTGCTCATCGAAGCGCAGGAACTCCTCAAAGGCGCGCACGCCGTTGACGTAGCGGTAGGTCACCTCCGGCTCAATGACGTGCTTGTAGCGGTGCTGGGGCCGCTCGAAGAGGCGCTGCAAGGAGGGGAAGCGCAGGTCCAGGCTGACCTCTTCGGTGACGCGGCGGATGGGCTGGTTGAGCACGCGCTTGCCGCCGGGGGCGGAGGGGTCGTCCACCACACGCGCGCCGTAGCGGGAGGCGCGCACGCCGAAGGTCGGCGTCAGGCCGAAGTAGCGCCCCAGGCGAAAGGGGATGCTCACGCGGGGGTAGAGGCTGAAACGCTGCACCAGTTCTGGCGTCTCGTAGCGGGGCTCGTTGCGGCGCATCCCGCCGGCGCTGGCGTCGAAGCTGAAGTAGAGCGGCACCTGGTCGAGCCAGCGCAGCAGGCGCGGGCGCGTGCCGAACTCGACTCCAGGCGCGGTCAGCAGCGTCACCGAAGTCTCTGGATCGGCCTGGAAGAAGTTCTGGTAGCGGCCGAAGAAGCCGTTGAAATAAAGAGTGTCGGGATTGTTGGTGAGGAAGGCGTTGGCGCGCACTTCGGATTCCACGGCGTCGTTGAAAGTGTCGGCGAAACCGACGCGGAAGCTGAACGAACTCAAGTGGGTGATGTCCAGTACGCCGCGAAAGCCTTGGGGCAGGTCGCTCGATGCCAGCACGCGGGCCTCTTGCCCCGTCTGGTTGACCCCGACGCCGCGCTCCGCTTCCTGGGTCCGAGCCAACTTGGAAGCTTCGGCGCCAAAGTAGCGGATATTCACGTGACTGTTGGTGGAGGGCCGGGCGCGGAACTCTCCCCGCTGCGTCCAGCCGCCCTGATTGAAGAACTCGGCTCCCAGGGTCAGGTCGGCGTGGGGATTGATGGCCCAGAAGTAGGCGCCGCCGATATTGGTGCCGCGCAGGGAATCGCTGCCGAAATGCGGCAGCAGGAAGCCCGACTGCCGGGGGCGCTCGGCGATAGAGAGAGCCGCAAACGGAAGATAGAGGATCGGCACGCCGCCCAGCACGAAGCTGGAGCGGTAGAGGCGGACGTCGTTTCCCGGACGAATCTTGGCCCGCGCCGCCCGCAGACGCCACTTGGGCCGGCCCGGCTGG
>DATEUS010000041.1:0-4917 GCA_035282985.1 Candidatus Acidiferrales bacterium | reverse complement strand
AGAAAAAGCAGATTCCTCGCCACCAAAGGCATTCAAGGGCTCGGAATGACACCGCCCCCCAGCATTTTTCAGCGTCCTGCTGAAAGCTGAAAGCTGAAAGCTGAGGGCTTCCTACTGAGAGCCGGTGGGGCTGTCGCCGCTGGGGGCGTAGTAACCGGAGCGGGTGCGGGCGATGAGGTTTTTGTGACCCTTGGGCGGATTGATCCGCACCTCCACGCGGCGATAGCTGCCGTCGCGGGCGCGGTTGGTGGGATAGTAACCGAGGACATACTGGTTGCGGATGTCGTGGGCGACGCTGCGGCAGAGGCTTTCCACCTCTTCAATCGAGGTGGGGAAATAACTGAGTCCGCCGGTGACCTCGGCCAGCTTGCGGAGGTTGCGCTTGGCGCGGCGGCAGTCGCGTTTCTCTTCGGCGCAGGGCAAGCCGATGAGGTAGATAGCGGCCTCAGCCTGCTGGGCTTCGGTCAGCAGGGTGTCGAAGCTGGAGACGCTGGTGTTGTCGACGCCGTCGCTGATGACCAGCAGCACCTTTTTCTGGCGGGTGCCGCGCTTGAGGTGTTTGAGGGAGGCGCGCAGAGCGTCGTAGAAAGAGGTGCTGCCGCGGGTGGTGGTTTTCTCCAGCGCGGTCTTGAGCTCTTCGACGTCGCTGGTGAAGTCTTTGCTTTCCAGATCGAGGTAGTAGTCGTCGTTGAAGTTGACGAGAAACACTTCGTCGAGGGGGTTGGAGGTCTCCACGAAGGTAATGGCGCCGGCCTGCATGCGCCGGCGGTTTTCGCGCATGGAAGCGCTGTTATCGAGCACCACCACCACGGTCACCGGCACGTCTTCGTTGCGGAAGACAGCCAGCTGTTGCTCCACGTCGTCTTCGAAGATGCGGAAGTGCTGCTTGGCCAGCTCGCCGACGACGCGTCCGGTGCGGTCAACCACGGTGGTGTGCAGGACCACCAGGTCGACATCGACTGAGATCTTAAACTCGCCACCTTTCTGACTGGTTCGCGGCTGCTGCGCGGAGAGCAGCGAGGCCGCCAGCAGCGCGAGCCCAAGCACCAGCGCCCGGCCCGCCTGCCTCAACTCGCCTGCCCGCCGCGAATCTGTGGCAGGCGGGCTGGCGGGCAGGCCGCGGCTGCGGCGGCGCGGCTCACTGCGTGGGCGCATAGTAGCCGTGTCGGGCATACGTGGTCAGGGGCGGCAGGCCCTTGGGCGGGCTCAGCTTCACCTTGATCTTCCGCCAGGTGCCATCGCGCTCCTTATTGCTTGGAAGGTAACCGAGGATGTATTGGTTGCGTAGCTCGATACTGATTTTTTCCGCCACGTCCGGGAGCTGGGCGAGGTTGTGAAGGGCGACGGGGAACATCCGGCCGCCGGTGGTTTCGGCGATGTCCTTGAGCAGCGAGGGCCCCCAGAGGATTTCCGGCTCGTTGCGGGCGCCGACAGGGTCGAAGATGCCGATGGCGTAGATCTGCACGTCGGCTTCGCGCACGGCGCTCATCACGTCGCGGACGCTGTAGCGGCTGTGGTTGTCGCCGCCGTCGGAGATCACCAGCAGCGCCTTGCGAGGATTGCTGGCCTCGCGCATGGTGTCGAGGGCCAGGTAGAGGGCGTCGAGGAGGGCGGTGCGGCCCTTGGCCTGGATGGTGACCAGGCTGTTCTGCACGTCTTCGACGTGGTGGGTGAAGCCGGTGAGCAGCCGGGGCTCGTCGGAGAAATGCACCACAAAGAACTCGTCCTCGGGGTTGGCGGTCTGCAGGAAGGTGACTGCCGCTTTGGCGGCGCGTTCCAGCTTGCTGGCGCGGTTCATACTGCCGCTGAGGTCAAAGACCACGCCCAGGGAGAGGGGCACGTCTTCATTGGAGAAGTAGAGAATCTGCTGTCTCGCCTTGTCTTCCTCGACTTCGAAATGTTCCTTGCTCAACCCGGTCACCAAGCGATTGTAGGGATCCGTGACGGTGACGTTGACCAGCACCAGGTCAATGTCCACCCGCACGCGGGGGCGGAGGGCATCGGCTGGCCCCACCGGCCGCGGGCTCTGGCTGTTCAGCGACAGGGGCGCAAGCGCCCCCAGCGTTGCCAGCAAGAAGACTGCGCCCGCTACGACTTCCGCTTGCCGTTTCATGGCGAAACCCCGAAACTGTCCGCTGTCGCCACTCCGATTCTAGCAAAAAACCCAGGGCACGTGCTACCATCTCCGCCGGTGCATTCAGGCGCTGCGAAAGTTCTCTCCTCGCCACGCATTGTCGTCGGCATCCCCGCCCGCTATGGTTCGACGCGTTTTCCTGGCAAGGTGTTAGCCCTGCTGGGTGGGCGCCCGATGATCGAGCACGTCTACCGCCACGCCGCCGCGGTGCCGCAGGTGGCGCGCGTGCTGGTGGCGACCGACGATGCGCGCATCGTGGCGACGGTGGAGGCCTTCGGCGGCGAGGCCCGGCTCACCCGAGTTGACCATCGCTCGGGGACTGAGCGGCTGGCCGAAGTCATCGAGAGCCTGGACTGCGACCTAGTGGTCAACCTTCAGGGCGACGAGCCCCTCCTTTCCCCTCAGGCCATTGCGCAAGCCATCGAACCTTTCTATTGGGATGCAGGGCTGCAGGTTTCGTCGCTGAAGACGCGCATTCGCAACCGGGAGACACTGCTGAGCCCGCACGCAGTGAAGGTGGTCACCGACGGCGAAGGCTTTGCGGTGGGTTTCTCGCGGACCCCGCAGCCACCACCGCCGGACGACGTAGACCTGGCACAGGCGGCCTACTTCAAACACATCGGACTCTATGTCTACACCCGCGCTTTCCTGCTTCGCTTTCCGCTCCTGCCGCCCACGCCCGGGGAGGAGCGCGAGCGACTGGAGCAACTGCGGATGCTCGAGCACGGCATCCGCATCAAGGTGGTGGAGACGCCCCACGACTCCATCGGCGTGGACACGCCGGAAGACCTGGCGCGGGCGGAAGCCGTGCTCAGACCGAGCCCGGCCTGAGCAGGCCGAAGAGATTCAATTCGAGAGCAAGGTTCGGATAGACCGGTTTTCCTGCCTGTCTTAATCTAGGGCAGGAGGATGGAGAATGAGGCAGCAGAGAAGCACAGCGAAGGAAGAAGGGGCAAGCTGGTGGCGGGTGGTGCAGGCGCACGACCGCCGCTTTGACGGGCACTTTGTTTACGGAGTGCGCTCGACCGGCATCTATTGCCGACCCTCGTGTGGTTCGCGGCGGCCGCGCCGCGAGCAGGTGCGCTTCTTTGCCACCGCCCAGGCGGCCGAGCAGGCCGGGTTCCGCGCCTGCCGGCGGTGCCGGCCGCAGGCTGCAGCGGCAGACGACCCGCAGCGAAAGCTGGTGGAGCGCGTCTGCCGCGCCATCGAGGCTAACCCGGACGGGCCGGTAACACTGCGAAGCCTGAGCGCGGCCGTGGGCGCGAGCCCGTACCACTTGCAGCGCACCTTCAAGCGGCTGATGGGTGTTACGCCACGGCAGTACGCCGATGCGCGCCGGATGGAGGGATTGAAGGCGCGGCTGCGCCGGGGGCAGGAGGTCACGCAGGCGCTCTACGACGCCGGCTACGGGTCGAGCAGCCGGCTCTACGAACGCGCGCCCAGCAAGCTGGGGATGACGCCAGCAACTTACCGGCGAGGAGGGAAGGATATGAAGATCAGCTACACCGTTGTCGGTTCGCCGCTGGGGCGGCTGCTGGTGGCGCGCACCGAGCGTGGCCTGTGCGCCGTCAGCCTGGGCGATTCCGACGCCCGCTTGGAAGCGCGGTTGCAGCGGGAGTTTCCCCGGGCGGAGTTGCACCGCGATCGCAACGGGCTGGCGGAGTGGGTGAACACTTTTCTGCGGTATCTCGATGGGCGCCAGCCGCGGCTCGACCTGCCGCTCGACGTGCAGGGCACAGCCTTCCAATGCCGGGTGTGGGAAGAACTGCGGCGGATTCCTTATGGCCGCACGCGCACCTACGGCGAAGTGGCCGCCGCCATCGGCCAGCCGGGGGCGGCGCGCGCCGTCGGCCACGCCTGCGCCACCAATCCCGTGCCGCTGGTGGTGCCATGCCACCGCGTCGTGCGCGGGGACGGCGGGCTGGGCGGCTACGGATTGGGGATCGAGCGCAAGAAGAAGCTGCTGGAAAGAGAGAAAGCGCTCACCACAGAGAAACAAAGCACACAGAGAAAGCGCTAAGTTCTTTCCTCCTCTGGCGCGCCTTCCATTGTAGACTTGCTGCGTGGCCAAGAGGGGAACGAGTGCATCTGTCGTAGCGAGGGTGGTGCGGGCGACGACGCTGATTGAGGCGCCGCGGCTGTCGAAACGGCTCGGCGTCGACGTGACGCTGGCCAGCGAAACCTTCCAGCACACCGGCAGCTTCAAGTTTCGCGCCGCCTACAGCGTGGCTTCGCAGGTCCCGAACGAGATGATCATCACGGCGTCGTCGGGGAACTACGGGCAGGCGTTGGCCTACGCTTGCGGATTGGTGAAAAAGCGCTGCCTGGTAGTGATGCCGAGCACGTCGGCGCAGGTGAAGATTGACGCTGTGCGGGAGTACGGCGCGGAGGTTGACCTGACCGACGTGCGGGTGAAGAGCCGGCTGGAGCGGCTGGCGGAGGTGGCGCGGGAGCACGCCGAGGCCTACGTCTCCAGTCCCTATGACGACCCGCTGGTGATCGAGGGCAACGCCACGCTGGGCGAGGAGCTGGCCGCGGTAGAGCCGGCGTTTGACTTCGTGGTAGCGCCGGTGGGCGGCGGAGGGCTGAGCTCGGGGATCATCACCGGTATCCGCCGCGCGGGAAAGAAGATCGAAGTGGTGGCGGCCGAGCCGCTGCTGGCCAACGACGCGGCGCGGTCGCTGCGGGCGGGCGAACTGCTCCGCAATGCGGAGGAGCCGATGACGATAGCCGACGGGGCGCGGACGCTCAGCCTGGGGAAACTTAATTGGGAGATTCTGCGC
>DATEUS010000040.1:0-3137 GCA_035282985.1 Candidatus Acidiferrales bacterium | reverse complement strand
CCGCCGGGACGGATAAGATCGTCGTTGAAGACCCGCAGCGGCCCGAAGCTGACATTCTTGGGGTCATAGTAGTGGTCAAAGGAGAAATGCCAGTAGGTGGAGAGCCAGTCGGTTTCGAAGTGGTAGCGCTCGGCCGCCTTGATGACTTGGATCATAGGTTTCGGCCCGGGTCTGGAAAACAGCTATTGGATGCAGGGGCGGCGAGGAGGATGCGCGGCGCTCAGTGGGGCAAGCCAGCTAGCAGCTTGCGCAGGCGGGCATTGTCGGCAGACTTCAACTCAGTGAAACTCACGCCCATCCCCTTGCCCTCGAACGTCTGCTTGACCACACACTCCACTTCCAGCGGCGCCCCCTCGCTCAGGAACACCCGGGCGCGGAATTCCGTTCCCGCCGCCAGCGGGCTTGGGGTCTCAACCATCATTCCGTCGAGGCTGATGTCGGTGGTGCGGGCGCGCAGGGTCGAGGGCCCCCACTCGATGTCGACGTCGGCGTAGTAGTGGGCGCGGTAAGCTTCGCGCCGGTCCATCCCGGTGAGGCTGGGTTCTTCTTGGGCCACGGCTGGTTTCCTCTTCCGAGCCTAGGCCGCGTCCCATCCAAAGTCAAGCCGATTCGCCGTCCGGTACTGTCCTTATTCGAGTTCAACCCAGCCCCGCCTCTGGCGGGGCCAGCGGCTCCCTCATCCCGAGCGGAGCCGAGGGACGCCGCTGGGCCCCTGTGGCAGGAGCCACAGGGTTGGACTGTTGCGTGACGGCTCCCTAGGTAGCGCTAGCTTCGTGCAAAGTAGGATACTCGCACCGCCCGCTCCCGGGTTAGAAGCGGAACAGGTAGGAGAACTTCACAAAGAACTGCCGGGCGTCGTTGATGAACTGCCGCCGCGGCCGAATGAGCTCGGAGGCGCCACCCGCCAGGTCGGGACAGTCGGCCCGCGCTTGTCCCGGCCCCTCGCACAGGAAGACGTTTTGCGCGTTGCCGTTGTAGCCGACATAGAGCGCCGTCCACGGATTCACCAGGTAGGTGAACAGCACATCGGCGTTGAAGTTCTTGCGGGTCTCCAGCGCCGTCAGCTCCGGGTTGGCCAGGGTGGTCTCGTACTGCAGAATCACCCGCAGGGAGAGTTCGCGGCTGAATTGCCAGTTCCACTTCGAGCGCAGGATGTGGTTGTTGAAGATCGTGGCCCTCTGCGCGCGCGAACCCAGGCGCGTGTAGAGGTAGGTGTTGTCAATCCGCAGCGGCGTCAACGGCCGCAGGGTTACAGTCACATTCGAGGAGCTCACGCTGGCAAGCACCGGCGCCGCCCCTTCGGGCGGGACAAAGTTGATGCGGGTGCCCCAGGTGTAGTCGCCGGCCACGGTCAGCGGTCGCCAAAGGCTGGTCTCGAACCAGAACCCCTGGCGGTGGCGGCTGAAGTCCTGGTTGGCCGGGAGGGCGGGAAAATCCACCGGCCGCAGGCGCTCCCGGTCCCAGTTGTAGAAGAAACCGAAGCCGGTCTGGCCGACGAGTTCCCAAACCAACTCGGTGTCCTGGGTAAGGTCGAGCCGGGTGCCGCTGTGGTCGAAGACCACTTCGGTGTTCGAGCGCGGTCCCCAGGAGATCAGGTAACGCCCTTCGGGCCGGAATCGGTAGGTGATTTCCTGGCCGACGCGGCGAATGTCCACGCGGGGCACAAACCCGGTCTGGGTCTCAAAGCCCGGGCTGCGGTCGGTGTACTCGCCGACGTAGTTGAGCTGGCGGCCGCTGCGGCGGAAGCGGACGTCGTAGGCAGGACCGGCCCGCTGCTCCAACTCACCCGCGTCGTTGCGGAACCGGGTGGCGCTGGTCACCGCCTGAAATTCCGCCGTCCAGTTCTGGCTGAGCTTCAGCCGCCCGTCCACCCCTCCGACGCGGTTGTAGGTGTCTTCAAACTCGCGGCCGGTGTAGATGAAGCCGATACTCGATTGGCGGAGAATATCCCGGCTCACCCGCGCGATGGCAAACAACGCCCGCTGGCCCTGCAGGGGATCGCTCTCCGGCACACGCTTGCCCGGGGATTCGTCGTCGATCACGAACGCGCCCAGCGCGTAGGGGCCCAGTTTCCCCGTCAGCCGCGCCCCGAACTGCGGGTCGGCAATCCGCCGGGTAAACATCAGATTGATCGGGGTCACGAAGAAGTTGGCGTTCTCCAGGAAGAAGGGGCGCTTCTCGGGAAAAAGCACTTCGAAGCGCTCGTTGACCGTCACCTGGGGCTGGTCCGATTCCACCTGGCTGAAGTCGGGATTCGCGGCTACGTCCAGCACCAGGCTGTCTTTGAAAACGAACTTGGCGTCGAGGCCGGCGTCCGGGTCGGCACGGTCGCGCTGGAACTGCGGGTGTGCTTCATCCCGGGTATCCAGGGCGCGAAAGGAGCGGAAGGCCGCATAGGGAATCAGTTGGATGTTCTTCCCCGGAGAGATGTTCTCCAGCCCCTGCATCCTTGCCGCCTGACTCAGCCGGCCCTCGACCCGGCTCGACACTTGCGGCCAGAAGGCCTGCTCGTTGTTGCGGGGAATCTCGCGAAGAAGAATCAGGCCCCAGCTCTGCTGGGAATCGGCGGAAAAGCGCAAGCTCTTGAAAGGGATCGCCATCCGCACCACGTAGCCCGCAGCGGTAAGCTGGCCCTCCGAGTGCCAGAGGGTATCGAAAGAGTCATCGAACTCCCGCCCCTCGGTCCACAAGGCGTCCCACTGGATGCCGAAAGGGTTGCAGGAAAAGGCAAAGGCGCGCCGCTGGTCGTTGAACGTATCCAGCATCACCTCCACCAGGTCGTCGCTCAGGAAGTCCTCCCGCCGCCCCATGCGGGCGCGCACCTTTTCTGGCTCGGAATCAAAGGCCACAAACACCACGTAGAGGTTCTTGTCATCGTAGCCCAGGTAGACCTCCGTGGGCTGCGTCGCCGGCTGGCCGTCGCTGGGCTGCTGCTGGATGAAACCCTCGACCTTGGCCAGCCTGCCGGCCATCTCCTCGTTGGGTTTCATCTCCAGGAAGTCTTCCAGTGTGGGGGCGCGCTCAACCCGCGGGATGACCAGCGACGTCGGCACAGAAGGAGACTGGGCCGCGGCGGGCCCGCTCGAGGTCAGAAGCAAGACAAGCAGCGCGATGGGCGGCAGCGCGTGACCCTGGCC
>DATEUS010000039.1:0-4470 GCA_035282985.1 Candidatus Acidiferrales bacterium | reverse complement strand
CCTCGAGACGAAAAACGAAATTCGAAAATCGAAAACCGCCAGTGCGCTAAGATATGCCTGTGAGGGTAAACCACGCCGGCTCCGGAACGGTCACTGTGCGCCGCGCGCTGCGCGAGGCCATCGCGCAACTGGCCGGCGCGCAGGTGCCGTCGGCTTCCACCACTGCCGAAGTGTTGTTGCTGCACGTGCTGGGCCGCGACCGCGCCTATCTCTACGCCCATCCCGAAGCGGAGCTGAGCCTGCAACAAGAGCGCGCCTACCGCCACCTGCTCGCCCAGCGCGCCGCCGGCACGCCCACTCAGTACCTCACCGGGCAGCAGGAGTTCTGGGGCCTGCCGCTGCGGGTCGAGCCGGGCGTCTTCATCCCCCGGCCGGAGACGGAGCACCTGGTGGAAGTGGCGCTGGCGATTGTGCGCGAGCGGCTGATGAAGGCGAACGCGCGCATCGTAGATGTCGGCACCGGCAGCGGCGCCATCGCCCTGGCATTGGCCAGCGAGTTGCCTGAAGCCGAAGTCGTCGCCACCGACATCTCTCAGGAAGCCTTGGAGGTTGCCCGCTCGAACGCCGAAGCGCTGGGTCTGTCCAGTCGCCTCCGCTTTGTCGAGAGCGACCTGCTGGACGAGTTCCTCAGCCACCACGGCTCTATCGCCGCCGGCTTCGACACCCGCGCTTTCGACCTGGTGGTGTCGAACCCGCCCTACGTCGGCCTCGAGGAGGCTGAGTGCCTGCCGCGCGAAGTCCGCGAGCACGAGCCGTCCACGGCGCTCTTCTCGCCCGAGGAAGGCATCGCCGTCACCCGGCGTCTTATCCAGCAGGCGGAAGTGCTCTTGGCGGGGCCGGGCTTTAGCCCGGCCGAAAAGAGTCGTCAAGAACCCGGGGCTTTAGCCCCTGAGGGCCCTGTCGAACGAGGATGGCTCGTTCTTGAGCTGGGCTACAACATGGCCGGGCGAGTGCGGGCCTTGCTGGGCGACGCTTGGGCCAACGTCGAAGTCACCAACGACCTGCGCGGCATCCCCCGCGTCCTGGCGGCGCGGCGAAGTGCGAGTTGAACCTCCGGCTGAGGGAGTAAACCTCAGCAGGGTTTTTTACTACTGGATTGAGGGCGAGGCGGGGGTGAAATCGCAGACTGATTTCGGGTCCTTCGCCTCATGGATGACGCCAACGTCGTCGGTGCAGAAATTCCGGATGCCGGTGCGATTCTGCCGGACGGGGCAGGCATAGACGGCGAAGGCGACGTTGAGGCCGCGCACCACGGTGATGGCGAAGCGGCCATTGGCGCCGTCGCAGTTGTCGGTGGCGCCGGCGTCCTGGAAGCCGTAGCCGCTCTTGATACCGATGGTCAGGTTGCGGTCGATCAAGTCCGCTGCCGTTGAGTCGGGCAGGCCACCGCCCGGCGGGCCCAGCGTAAGGAGGTCGGGGGCAAAGCCAATCGTGGGGAAGGTGGCCGCGTAGGTGATCTGCGCTGTCTTGATGGTCCGCAAAGCAGACACAGCCGACGATTCGTTGGCGGCGATGCGCGAGCGGAGCAGGTTGGGAATGGCGATGGCGGCGATGATCAGAATAATCGCCACCACAATCAGAAGCTCAACCAGCGAGAAGCCCTTCTCCCTGTTCCCCACCCAGACCTCTCAAAGGCCGTCTACACAAACTGCTCCCCTCGTGTCAACTCCTTTGGCAGTTTCGGTTCCGAAATGGCACGAAGTTTCTAACGCACTCAATCAACGGAACAAAGTAGTCATCCCGAGGGGAATCGTCGCGCTCACCGGGACGCGGTGTGTCTACTTTGGCTGACAGAATCTGTCATCCACCCGCCCCAACTGTGACTCGTCAGTCGCTTTCGCGGAGAGGGACGTTGGGAAGCACGATGAAGGTGCCGGTGGCGTGGGCGACCAGGTTCTCCTTTTCGTCGTAGAGGTGCATCTCGGCCACGTCTTGGCGATTGCCGCGACGAATCAGCCGGCCGACGGCGCGTAGCGCGGTCTGGCTGGCGGGAGCGAGCAGGTGCATTGACATCTCTGAGGTGGCCAGCCAGCAGGAGAGATCGTGTGGGCGGCGGCAGCAGTGAACCAGCCGGCGCTGTCGAGCAGGGTAGCGTAGATGCCGCCGTGGATGCCCCCCAAAGCGTGGTCGAGCGCGGGGTTGTAGGGCAGTTCAATGACAGCGTTGCCCTCGTCGGTGTAGGACAGCTTCATCCCGAAGGTGCGGGCGATGGGCGCAGTGTGGTTGAACAGGTGCAGCAACTCGTCCCTCCGCCGCTGAGTCATCTTGGTCCACCTCCGGTGACAACATTCAACCCTACCGAAAAGCTACAGAGTTTCGATGCAGAATACATCCGTGCCGGTCCTTTTCAACCCCAAGTGCGCCTTGTAAGCGGCACGAGGGTGGATTTCCTCGGTCAGGGGCAGGTTACTTCCGCTGTTGCTGGCAGGGCGGCTTGCTTTTCCGGGCGCTGGGGACCATCATTCAACAACTCCACTTTCGCTACGACTGAGGGAATGCTTTGGGGTTGATGGGAAGGAGGCACGCTGTGAACAGGGGCCTACTCGTACTTCTGATTGTTCTCGGTTTGGTCGTTGGCCTGTGGCCGCTACCGATGCAGGCGGGCGCAGCGCAAGTTTTCCAACTTAAGGGCAAGTCCGCCTCCGCATATTTTGACTCCTTGGATCCGACCGGGTGTGTGCTGACATCGGTTTTTGTGTTTGCTTCTGACGACAGCGTGAAGCAGGCGCCCGGTCCCCCGGCGGTCAGCTCGGGAGCGTTCGTGGGGATATATCAGTATGATTTCTGCCAGGAAACTTCTCTCCTCGAAGCTTTCGGCTTTGCCTCCTTGCCGGCCCCCGATTTCCAGTTCAAAGGACAGACCTCAGCGCGCCTGACTACCGCGCTGGACCTCTTTGATTCTGTCTCCGGATCTTCTTTGACCGCGTTCGTGGATCTTAGCTGGAGCGGCATCGGGGCCGCCGAACGCTCTCACTACAACTCCCACTTCCAAGGGCCGGGTTATGTCGTCAACGACCGAGCCAACGGCGTCTTCCGCTTCGCGGCGGCCTCGGGGAGCGTTTCGGCGGGAGGCGTCAATTTCATCTCGGGTGAAACCATTGAAGGGATAATCGGAGTGACCAGGGCGGGCTCGGTATTTGTCACCACTGGCTCCGGCCAGACGCAGCCGTGAGGACAAAACCGCTCAGCTCGCCCGGAGAAGAGACCGTTTATTCGCTCCGGCCCCTGGAGAAAAGGTAGCGGATCAGGGACAATCCACCCGTAATCGGCAACAGAAGGATTTGTTTGAAAAAGGTGCTGCGGCGTACGACGCGCTCGCGTTGCCGGTCAGACTCTATCTTGCTTTGAGCCAGCAGCACGCCAAGGTACTTGGCAAAATCCACTCCGCACTTTTCGCACTTGCCGCCTTGTGCCTGCACGTGCTTGCAGGCGGGGCAGGTGTAGCGCAGCGGAGCATGGCAGCGGGTGCAGAACTGCGCCGTTTCAGGGTTGGCCTGTCCGCACCGAGGACATTGCATACGCCATTTTAACTGGAAGCGGGGCAGAGAAGCTGCCTTAGAATAATCAGCGCCGCGACGAACCCATGAAGCAGATTGCCCACGTTGACATGGATGCGTTCTTCGTTTCGGTGGAGCTGCTCTACCGGCCGGAGCTGCGTGGCCAGCCCGTAGTGGTAGGGGCCCCGGGCGATGCTCGCGGCGTGGTGGCTGCTGCTAGCTACGAGGCGCGCCAGTACGGCATCCACTCCGCCATGCCCTCGCGCACCGCCAAGCGCCTCTGCCCGCACGCCATTTTCCTCCCCGGCAACCACGCTCGCTACGAGGAGTGGTCGGAGAAAGTGCGCGCCATCCTGGAGCGCTTCACGCCGGTCGTGCAGATGGTTTCGATTGACGAAGCCTACCTTGACCTGACTGGCACCGAGCGCCTCCACGGACCCGCCTGGATGGCGGCACAGAAGATTCAGCGCGCCATCCGCGACGAGACCCGCCTCCGCCAAGGCTCCGGCGGGCAGGCCCGCTCGCAGGAGGATGCCTACCTACCCTGCTCAATTGGCGTTGGCCCCAGCTACGTGGTGGCCAAGGTGGCCTCGGAGATGGCCAAGCCTCGCGGGCTGCTCTGGGTGCCGGAGGGATCGGAAGCCGCCTTTCTGGCCCCGCTGCCGGTGCGGCGCATCCCCGGCATCGGCCCGGTGACAGAGAAGTCATTGGCCGAGCTGGGCGTCCGCACGGTGGGCGAGCTTGCGCGGGTTGAACGCCACAAGCTGGAAGAAGTTTTCGGCGAGTGGGCGGAGTCGCTCTACCGCAAGGCACGCGGCCAGGACGCTGAGCTGTGGTTCGTGGATGAAGAGCAGAAATCCATCAGCCACGAGCGCACCTTTGACCACGACATTGATGACCCGATCCGGCTGGAGGCCACGCTGGCCTATCTGGCCGAGCTGGTGGGCGAGCGCCTGCGCGCTGCCGGCCTCTA
>DATEUS010000038.1:0-2031 GCA_035282985.1 Candidatus Acidiferrales bacterium | reverse complement strand
CATTCTCTCGCCATTCGCCGTTTTGAGGAGACGCCGGATGTCTGACCACCAGTACGCCATGGTCCTGGACCTGAACAAGTGCCTGGGCTGCCACACCTGCACCCTGGCCTGCAAGAAGCAGTGGACCGACCACGACGGGATGGAATACATGTACTGGAACAACGTCGAGACCCGCCCGGGGCTGGGCTACCCCCGCCGCTGGGACCAGATTGGCGGCGGCTGGAAGGACGGAGAACTTCAGCCCGGCCCCCTGCCCACGCTGGAGGACTACGGCCCACCCTTCGAGTACGACTACGACCAGCGCCTTTACGAAGGCAAGAAGAAGCCGGTGATGCCCTCGCCCGACCCGCAGTCGGGGCCCAACTGGGACGAGGACGTCGGCGGGATGAACGGCGACGAGAACTTCTACTTCTACGTTCCCCGCCTCTGCAACCACTGCACCTACCCCGCCTGCCTGGAGGCCTGCCCGCGCAAAGCCATCTACAAGCGGGAAGAGGACGGCATCGTGCTCATTGACCAGGAGCGTTGCCAGGGCTACCGCTACTGCATCGCCGCCTGCCCCTACAAGAAAATCTACTTCAACGAAATCACCGGCAAATCCGAGAAGTGCATCTTCTGCTACCCGCGGCTGGAGAAGGGCCAGGTGAACGCCTGCGCCGCCCAGTGCCCGGGCCGGCTGCGCTTCGTGGGACTGTTGGACGACCCGGAGTCGCCTGTGCACAAGCTGGTCTACACCTACAAGGTGGCGCTGGGATTGTTCCCCGAAAAAGGCACCAAGCCCAACGTATACTACGTGCCGCCCTTCAACCCGCCCAAGCGCTCGAACTACGGTAAGAGTATTCTGGAAGACCCGCGGCTGCCGCTCGACTACCTGATTTACCTTTTCGGCGCTGAGGTCACGGACGTCATCCGCCGCCTGGAAGCCGAACTGGTGCGCGCCCAGCAGGGCGGCCGCAGCGAAGTGCTGCAACTGCTCATCGGCCGCGACGATGCCACCCGCTACCGCATCCGGCCGCAACTGGTGCAGATCAAAACCTAGGACAAACCAATGCGAACGACACTACATTGGACACTGACTGGGCTTCTGTCGGCTGTTGCCATCTCGTCTTCGTCGACTGCCGCGGCGCAAGCCACGCAGGCGCCCACCTTCACCGCCGCCAATCTCACCCTGCCGGCGCCAGCTAGCTCGATTCCGGCGGAGACTCTGCTCGACCCGGAGGCACAGGCGTGGCAGCAATTCGCTCTCCGGCGCGTGGCCCTCAACCGTACCCCGGCGCTCTACGACACCGACCCACCCGCGACGCTGGACATCCCAATGGTCGAGGTGCGCCTGGCCCGGGTCGACGGCGGCAAGCTGTTGGTGCACCTGGACTGGCGCGACTCCACTAATGACGTCGCTGCCTTGGCCGCCGCCCCGGAGACGCCCCCGGAGCAGCGGCAGCAAAAGGAACCCACCGCCGCCACTGAGCGATTTTTCGACGCCGCCGCGGTGATGTTTCCGGCCAGCCGCGTGCGCGCGCTTTTCACCCCCTCGTTGCAGATGGGGGACTCGGCGCAGCCAGTGACCATCTATTACTGGAATGCTGCCCGCGGCGCCCTGTTGATGGAAGCGCAGGGCCGCGGCACCACCCGCCGCACCGGCCAGAGCTTCGCCGCCCGCGGCACCTATCGCGCCGGCGAATGGCGCGTCGTTCTCGAGTTGCCCGACCTGCCCGCCGGCGTGCCCCTGTCGTTTGCCGTCTGGAACGGCAGCCAGCAAGACCGCGACGGGCGCAAGTATTTCTCCGTCTGGCACTGGCTGGAGTAGCCGCCATGCCCTCTTCTCCCACGCCTGGCAGGAGTGTGGAGTCGACCGGCTGGGAGGAGATCGATCTCTACCGCTTCTTTGCCTTTGTCTTTGGCGCACCCACCCGCGACGCTGGACATCCCAATGGTCGAGGTGCGCCTGGCCCGGGTCGACGGCGGCAAGCTGTTGGTGCACCTGGACTGGCGCGACTCCACTAATGACGTCGCTGCCTTGGCCGCCGCCCC
>DATEUS010000037.1:0-3233 GCA_035282985.1 Candidatus Acidiferrales bacterium | reverse complement strand
CCCTTTCTGCTTTCAGGCTTCAATCCCTGGTGAGCACGCCGAGCTTCTTCAGCTCGTCCGCATAGTACTTGCGATAGAGCGTGTCCCATTCCGCACTGCCTTCCGGAATGGGGCGCTTCTGGGAGACGATCTTCTGCCGGGCGGCCGCCTCCATCTGCTCTTCTTCCTTGAGCAGGTCCTGCAGAATCTTCACAATCTCCAGCCGGATGGTGTTGCGGTCCTCAATGAATTCCACTGTGTCAAACTCGGCGATGGCGCCCACAGCCAAGTGGGATAACCGCACCACTTTTTCCCGGCTCAGTCGCATCCCTAGAGAATCACCTTCTCCCGCCGCACCAGCTCGCTCTTGATGCGCTTGAACATCTCCTGGTAGCTCACCCCGGTACGGCGGATCTGATCTTCGTACTGGTTCATGTAAGCGCGCACCTTGTCGTTGATGCGATCCTCGATGGACAACTCCTCCAGCAGCACCTGGTGCACCCGCTCAATCACCGCCCCCGGGGTCGCCGTCTCAATCATCTCGGCCGCCATCAGGCGCTCCACCACCGCGCGGGCGACGTGGTCCACATACTCGCGCTGCAAGCGCACGCCCCTCCTTCTGCGCTCTCCTTCGACAAGCGCAATCAGCCAGTTTAGCCGGCCCCGCCGCGCACGTCAAGGCAGCTTGCGTGGGGGTGGAGCGGTGTGCTAGAAGGAGGCCGGCGCACTTCGATGTTCTCCCGGCTGAAAGAGCTGCTCATCGGCAGCCCGCTTGAGACTGCTTCCCTCCACGAACAACGTCTTTCCAAGAAGGCGGCCCTGGCCGTGCTGGCCTCCGACAACCTCTCCTCCACTGCCTACGCCACCGAGGAAATCCTGCTGGCGCTGGCTGCCGGGGCGGCGGCCGGCCTGGCTGTGCCCCTGTACTACGCCATCCCCATCGGAGTCGCCATCGGCCTGCTTACGCTCATCGTGGTTATCTCCTACGGGCAGACTATCCGCGCCTACCCCACCGGCGGGGGCGCCTATACCGTAGCCAAGGAGAACCTGGGCATCACCTCTGCCCTGATTGCCGGCTCCTCCCTGCTGATTGACTACTCCTTGACGGTGGCGGTCAGCATTACGGAGGGCATCGCCGCCATTACCTCGGCGATCCCCCCCTTGTACGAGCAGCGTGTCCCCCTCTGCCTGCTTGCGCTGGGCATCATCCTGCTGTTGAATCTGCGTGGGGTGCGTGAATCGGCGGCTGCCTTTGCCGGCCCGGTCTATGCCTTCATCGTCGCCGCCTACCTCCTAGTCATCGGCGGTCTCCTCCGCTACGGGGTGGTTCATCCCCCTACCTCTCACCAAGCCGGCTGGGAAATGGAGGGGGCGGTCTGGAATTTCGCCTTGGTTTTCCTGCTGCTGCGGGCCTTCGCCTCCGGCTGCGCTGCCCTCACGGGAATCGAAGCAGTCACACAGGGCGTCAAAGTTTTTCGCCCGCCTGTCGCCCGCAACGCGAACATCGTCCTCTATGTCCTGGCAACACTGTTGGGCACGCTCTTCCTGGGCATCACCGTGCTCGCTTATCTCTATGAGATTGTGCCCCGGGAAGGGCAAACGGTGCTCTCCCAGCTTGGCCGCACCATCTTCGGCGCCGGGCCCATCTACTACTTCATCCAGGTTTCCACCATGGCCATCCTGATCCTGGCCGCCAACACCAGCTTCACCGGCTTCCCCCGGCTGGCCTCGGTGATGGCTGAAGACCGCTTTGTGCCCCGGCAGTTGGCCAACCTGGGCGACCGGCTGGTGTTCTCCAACGGCATCCTGATGCTGAGCGGATCGGCCGCCTTTCTCATCGTCATGTTCGACGCCCAGGTCCACAACCTCATCCCCCTTTACATGGTGGGCGTCTTCACCGCCTTTACCCTCTCCCAGGCGGGCATGGTGGTTCACTGGCGGCGCTCGCAAGAGCCGGGCAAGACCCGGGGGATGATCGTCAACGCTTTGGGAGCCCTGACCACTGGAATCGTGTTACTGATCGTGGGGGTGGTGAAATTCGCCCAAGGGGCGTGGTTGATTATCGTCGCCATCCCCGCGCTGGTGCTGATCAACCGGCGCGTGCGCCACCATTACTACATGGTTGGGCGGGCGTTGTCGCTGGCCGACTACGAGAAGCCTAAGGACCTGCAGCACACCGCGGTGGTGCCGGTGGCGGGTATGAACAAGATGGTGCTGGGCGCCATTGAATACGCCCGCTCCATCTCCGAGGACGTCATCGCCGTCACCGTCAACGTCGGCGGCGCCGACCCCGAGAAGCTGATGGAGGAATGGCAGGCCTGGGCACCCGACGTCCCCTTGGTCGTGCTCAATTCCCCCTACCGGGCCATCCAGCGGCCCCTGTTGCGCTTTATCGACGAGGTGGAAAGCTGGCGCAAGGACGACGTCATCACCGTCGTCATCCCCGAATTCATCACCAAGCAATGGTGGCACCACTTCCTCCACAACCAGACGACGCTGTTTCTGAAAGCGGCGCTGCTCTTCAAGCCGCGCCTGATCGTCACCAGCGTCCCCCACCACCTGCGCCACTAGCCATGGAACTCACCGCCGAACGCAAGCGCAGCATCCGTCGCCGGCTCGAGCCCTTGCTGGCCGAGCTCGACCCCGAGCTCAAGTTCATCCAAGTCATCCTCGACTCCAGCCGCGAAAACCTGGGAGTGGTGGTGCAGAAGGACGACCAGCCGGCTATGCTCCGGCTCGACTTCATTCACTACATTTCCATGCCGGACGGCGAGCTGCGGGACACCATCGCCCGGCAGCTTCGGGCCAAGAAGATCCTCCCCGCCGACACTACTTCCTGAAACACCAGAACCAGTCTCCAGCAGGAACCGAAGGGCTACGCCGAGCTGAGCAGCAGCGGGGCGTTGAGCTTGCCACCGTACTGCGGGCGGTAGCGCTCGGTGTTGTAGAGGGAGGCAACGTCCACCTGCCGTGCCCCCTGGGCGGGATCAGGCAGCTCGGTGTGGGTGTAGCGGCCGTCCTGCACGGCGACCAGGCGGCCGGTGACGCCGTCGGAGATCAGGTCGAGCGCCAGGTTGGCGAAGGTGGTAGCCACCATCTGGTCAATCGCGTCCGGGTCGCCGCTGCGCAGGTCGTAAGTCAGGTCACTGGTCATGGTCTCTTCCCGGGTGATGCGCTTGACCTCCTCCGCCAGGGCGTGGCCGATGTCCACCTTCTTGCGGTGCCCGTAGGCGTCGGTTTCGCCGAACTCAGCC
>DATEUS010000036.1:0-4353 GCA_035282985.1 Candidatus Acidiferrales bacterium | reverse complement strand
TCCCCGCACGCCCACCGCTTGCCATCGCCTCTCCCTCCGACCTCGTCCCATCTGTCATTCGTCTAGTCACCCGCAACTATCCGACCCAGGAGATGCTCGCCAAGCCGTTTCTTTTCAACAAATCGTACTCCCACAGAGGGTGGGTGGGGGGGGTTAAGCAACCGTAATGATTCCAAAGCACTTACGGGGCATGCCACTGAAACCATCACCTTAACATCCTGATTAAAAACAACTTCCGCTGCATCCGCTCGTCCCTGGTTCTGCGCGCGGGAGTTCCTCGATACCCATCATGCCAACCTCACTCCTTGGGGCCGACACCGCATCGCCGCGCACCGCTCTTCGTCTTGCACAACTCGGCCTCCAATGTCTACGGTTTTCGCGGTTTCTGCGGTTTTTGCGGACGCTTTTTTCGCCCATCCCTCGTTTGGCCCAAAAACCCCCTCCGCATGCCGAAAAAAACGTCCGTCCTGAGCTTGCCGAAGTGGCGGCTGTTTTTTTTGCCGAGGCCTCTTTTGCCTCAAGAACCCGTCCTGCCTGCACGGTCTTCCCCCGTCCCGCTCTTGCTTGGGTAGGGGAGGGGCTTGTCCCCTCACGTCTCGGCGCGGATGGAGCTGACTTCTTCACCGCAGAGACGCCCTTCGACTTCGCTCAGGATCTCCGCTTCGCTCCGACAGAGGGCACCGAGAAAGCGCAGAGGGGATCCACCACAGAGGCACCCTTCGACTTCGCTCAGGATCTCCACTTCGCTTCGACGGAGAGCACATAGACAGCAAAGAAAAGTTTTACCGGAGAGGTGCCTCGTTCTTGAAGAAGAGCGCGGACAGCGCCGGCACGGTGACGTTCAGGGAATAGGGCCGGCCGTGGTAGGGAATGGGCGCGGTATCGAGCCCGCCCAGGTTGCCCCAGCCGCCGCCGCCGTACTCGGTGGCGTCGCTGTTGAGAATTTCTTCCCAGAAGCCCGCGCGCGGCACGCCGACGCGGTAGTTGCTGCGGGGGACGGGGGTGAAGTTGGCCACCACCAGGATGATGTCGCTGGTGGAGCGGGCCTTGCGGATGAAGGTCAAGACGCTGTTGGAGGAGTCGTTGGCGTCAATCCACTCGAAGCCGGCGGGGTCGAGGTCGAGCTCATACAGGGCCGGCTCGCGGCGGTAGGCGCGGTTCAGCTCTTGCACCCAGCGCTGCACGCCGGCGTGCGGGCCCCACTGCAGCAGGTGCCACTCCAGGCTTTCTTCGTGCGACCACTCCTGCCACTGGCCGAACTCGCCCCCCATGAAGAGCAGCTTCTTGGCCGGCTGGCCGTACATGTAGCCGAAGAGCAGGCGCAGGTTGGCGAACTTCTGCCAGTCGTCGCCCGGCATCCGCCCCAGCAGCGAGCCTTTGCCGTGCACGACCTCGTCGTGGGAGAGCGGCAGGACGAAATTCTCCGTAAAGGCGTAGAGCATGCGGAAGGTCAGGTTGTGATGGTGGTAGGTGCGGTGGATGGGGTCCTTGGAGATGTATTGCAGGGTGTCGTGCATCCAGCCCATATCCCACTTCAGTCCGAAGCCCAGCCCGCCGACGTAGGTCGGGCGCGACACCATGGGCCAGGCGGTGGACTCCTCGGCGATGGTCTGCACGTCGGGATGGTTCTGGTAGACGTCCTGGTTGAAGCGGCGCAGGAAGCTGATCGCCCCCAGGTTCTCCCGGCCCCCGTACTGGTTGGGAATCCAATCCCCCTCGTTGCGCGAATAGTCCAGGTAGAGCATGGAGGCCACCGCATCCACCCGCAGGCCGTCGGCGTGGTAGACGGAAAGCCAGAACAGGGCGCTGCTCATCAGGAAGCTGCGCACCTCGTTACGCTCGTAGTTGAAGATGAAGCTGTCCCAGTCGGGATGAATACCCTGGCGTGGATCGGCGTGCTCGAAGAGGTGGGTGCCGTCGAAATAGCCCGGCCCGTGCTCGTCGGTGGGGAAGTGCGAGGGCACCCAGTCGAGGATGACGCCGACGCCGCGCTGGTGCAGGTGGTCGATCAGGTACATGAAGTCCTGCGGCGTGCCGTAGCGGCTGGTGGGGGCGAAGTAGCCGGTGGTCTGGTAGCCCCAGGAGCCGTAGAAAGGATGCTCCATCACCGGCAGGAACTCCACGTGGGTAAAACCCATCCGCTCCACGTAGTCGGCCAGCCGGGGCGCCAGCTCGCGGTAGGTCAGCGGGCGGTTGTTTTCTTCCGGCACCCGCATCCAGGAGCCCAGATGGACTTCGTAGATGGCTTTGGGCGCGTGCAGGGAGTTGTTTCGCTGGCGCTGCGCCATCCAGGCCTGGTCGCCCCACTCGTAGTTCAGATCCCAGACCACCGAAGCGGTCTTCGGCGGCGTCTCGTGCAGCAGACCGAAGGGGTCGCTCTTGTCCGCCCGGTAGCCGCGGTGGCGCGAGGCGATCCGGTACTTGTAGAGGGCGCCCTTGTGCACGCCCGGGATGAAGCCCTCCCAGATGCCCGAGCGGTCGCGCGGCCGCAAAGGATGGCTCGACTTGTTCCAACCGTTGAAATCGCCCACCACGAAAACGCCCTCGGCGTCGGGCGCCCAGACAGCAAAGTAACTTCCTTCCTCATCCTCGACCTTCAGCGGATGCGCGCCCAGCTTCTCATAAAGACGGTAGTGCGTGCCTTCGTTGAACAGGTGGAGGTCATCCTCCGTCAGCAGACTGACGTTGTAGCGCACCCCTACGGGCGCGGTGGGCGCTGCCGCCCGGCTCTTCTTTTTTCTCTTGTCGTGTATCGGTTCTTTCCTCAAGTTCAAGGCAGGTGCTGCGCGCACAGTCGAAATGATGTCCGCATCCATTCTATCGGTTTGAACGGGGGATGAGCAAGGAATCGTTCTGCGACGCTGCCGCCCGGGTGAATGGCACACGGTGGTGTGGCTCTGCATCTTTTGCCATAATGGCCACCTCCCGCGCCTTTTTGTGGATCGCAATCCGGTGACTTTCGGCTCCTTCGCTCCTTGCATCATAGGAATGTTGGCAGTGACGTAAATGCGGAAAGCTATTCTCAGTGCCGGCCTGCTGCTCGTCCTTCTGGCGGTGCTCTACGTGTGGCTGTTCGCCGCCGCCACCACCCCGGAGGCCATCCGCCTCCGTCTGGCGGAAACCACCGGGGCGCGGGTTGAGCTTGACGCCGTGGAACGCCTCTGGTGGGGTCCGGGGGCGGTGATCCAGCGGTTGAAGCTGGAGTCGTCCGCCTACGTTCTCGAAGTCGCCCGGCTGGAAGTCCGCGTCGCCTTTCTGCCGTTGCTGCTTGGGCACGTGCGACCCGCCCGCCTCGACCTGAGCCAGGCCCGGCTCAGCCTGGTGGAGCAATCCCAGTCGGGCGCCCCCGATTCGGGCGCGCCCGCTCTTCCTGCCGAGGCTGCCTGGGACGTTCGTGACCTGGAGATCTGGGCGCCCGTCGGCGGCCAGCACAAGCAGATTTTCTATCTCGCCCACGGCTCGCTTTCGCTCCGGGCGGGAAGACCCAGCCGGTTGGAGGTTGTCGGCGGCGCTACCGCTGAGGACCCTGCCGCCGTGCGCATCGAAGGAGAAGCCGGCGCCTGGCAGCCGCCTGCTTTCCCGGACGCGAAATTGCGGATGCAGATCCAAAAACTCCCCGCCCAGCCGCTGGCGGGCTATCTCTTTGGCGACCAGCGAGTACTGGCCACGGCTTTGGTGGACGCCGCCCTGGCCCTGGACAGCGAGAAAGGAAGCCTGAACGCAGAAGGCATCCTTCGAGCCGCAGCAGCAAGCGGAGAAGAGTTGTTGGCCGTCCAGTTTCGCTCCGAGGCCACCCCGACGCTCTTCACCCTCTCCTCGCTCACCGGACAGTTGGCCGGCAACCGCATCGAGGCCAGCGGCCAGAGCCGCGTGGACGAAGCCGGCAGGCGCCGGACCGAAGTTGAATTCCGGCTGCCCGACGGCCGCCTCGACAACGACACCCTGCGTCTTCTCCACGCTGCCCTGGGTCGCGAAGTGCTCGGGGTGGCCGACAACCTCCGTGGCCCGTTCTCTGCCCAGGGTTCCCTGCTTTCCACTGGCGGTCGTGAGACTCTGAGGGGCGCGATCGAGCTGAAAGCGATGACCTACGCCGGCAAGGGGCTGCCCCCGCTGCAGGACATTCGCGGACACCTGCGGCTCGACGGGCCTCGGGCTGAGTTTGCTGATGTGACCGGCAAGCTGTTCGACGTGCCGGTGAGTCTGGCCGGGGAGGTGCGCGGCGAGGACTTGGCCTTGCAACTTGAGACCGACGCCGTCCCTCTGGCCACCCTCCCGTGGCCGCTGGAGGAAAGCGCCTCCGTGCGCAATCTTCTCGGCACCGTGCGCGTTCGCATGACCATCGGCGGGCAGGGG
>DATEUS010000035.1:0-10113 GCA_035282985.1 Candidatus Acidiferrales bacterium | reverse complement strand
TTCAACCATGTGGCGCGTCCTGAGCGCAGCCGAAGGGCTCCTGCCACAGGGGCCCAGCGTCCCGCTGCTGCGGGATGGGTTGAACTCAAATTAGGACAGTACCGAGGTGGAGGAGCGCCTTGTTTTCACCCCAGGTTGTGGTATTCTCCCCTGTGCCCCCAAGCATGAAGTTTGGCGTCGTCGTTTTCCCTGGCTCTAACTGCGACCACGACGCTTTCCACGTCCTCTCCACCGTGCTCGCCCAGCCCACAGAATGGATCTGGCACCAGTCCACCGATATCAACCACCTGGATGCCGTCATTCTCCCCGGCGGTTTCTCCTACGGCGATTACTTGCGCACCGGCGCCATTGCCAGCCACTCGCCGGTGATGGGCGCGGTGAAGAAGTTCGCCCGTACGGGCGGCCTGGTGCTGGGCATCTGCAACGGCTTCCAGATTCTGCTGGAGTCGGGCTTGCTGCCCGGGGCGATGTTGCGCAACCGGCGGCTGAAGTTTCTTTGCCGCTTCGTTCACTTGCGGGTGGAGACCACGGCCACGCCCTTCACCGCTGCCTGCCGGCCGGGCCAGGTGCTCAAGATGCCCATCGCCCATATGGAAGGGAACTACTTCGCCGACCCCGACACACTGGCCGAGCTCGAGCGCAACCAGCAGATTGTTTTCCGCTACGCTACCCCGGCGGGCGAAATCGTAGACGACGAAGAGTCCAACCCCAACGGGGCCTTGGCCAACATCGCCGGCATCTGCAATCGCGAGCGCAACGTGCTCGGCCTGATGCCGCACCCCGAGCGCGCCGCCGAGCCCCTGATGGGCTCCGCCGACGGGCGCTCCATCTTCAAATCCATCATTGAGTCTCTTGTCGCCAAGTAGGCAGTGGTGGGGGAGCGGGGGCGAAGCACCCCTTCCAAACGGGATGGGACGGAGAAGCGCTGCGAGTTCAGTTCTGTTTGGAAGTGGTGCTCTGCACCCGCAGCAGTAGTATGAAGCGCACGCCGGCACCAGCCTTTTCTTCCCACTTGCAGTTTGTCACCACACGCACGAACAATAGTGTTCCCTTGTTTCGGCAGAGCATCCTGTGCCAAGACTTCCTGCGCGCCCTGGCTGACCTCCGTCAAAACGGAGAATTTGAGCTGTTCGCTTATGTGATCATGCCTGAGCATGTGCACTTGCTCATCCGCCCCGCTGACGGGCGTGTTTCGCTCCTGATGCGAAAAATCAAATCCCTGTCAGCCCGGCGAATCCTCCAGGCGTTGAGAAAGCCGGGCGCGCAAAACCTACTGGCCGCCTTAGCCAAGGCCTCCCCTGGCCGCAAGCAACATGTCTACAAGGTGTGGCAGGACGGCTTTCATACCGTCCTCCTGTGGAGCAATTGGATGATTCGCAAGAAGATTGACTATATGCATGCCAACCCGGTTCGAAAAGGATTGGTGAAGAGCGCCAAAGATTATCCTTGGTCGAGTTTCTGCGCTTATCATGGGCTGGACAATGTGGGGTTACCGGTGGATCGAATACCGCAATAAGGAGAGCGGGTGCAGAGCACCCCTTCCAAACTGAGGAAAAAGGATGGGCGGAGGAGAGCGCGGGTGCCCCTCAGCTATGCCTGCTTGCAGCAGGCAGGCTCGGGACAGGCTCCGCACCTCTTCCAAGCTGTCTTAGAAAGGCGAGAATGGGACAAACTGCTATCACGGCGGACCTGGTTGAGCAGCACGGCCTGACCAGTGGCGAGTACGAGCGCATCAAGCAGGTGCTCGGTCGGGAGCCCACCTTCACCGAGCTGGGCATTTTCTCCTTGATGTGGAGCGAGCATTGCTCCTACAAGTCCTCCCGCATTCACTTGAAGCGCCTCCCCACCGAAGGCCCGCAGGTGCTACAGGGGCCGGGAGAGAACGCCGGCGTGGTGGACGTGGGTGATGGCATCGCTGCCGTCTTCAAGATTGAGTCCCACAACCACCCCAGTTTCGTCGAGCCCTTCCAGGGCGCCGCCACCGGCGTGGGCGGGATTCTCCGCGACATCTTCACCATGGGCGCCCGGCCCATCGCCGTGCTCGATGCTTTGCGCTTCGGCTCGCTTGACAATCCCAAGAACCGCGCCATTGCCGAAGGGGTAGTGAGTGGCATCGCCTTCTATGGCAACTGCATCGGCGTGCCCACCGTCGGAGGCGAAACTTACTTCGAGCCTGAGCCCTCCGGCTACGCGCACAATCCTCTGGTCAACGTGCTCGCCCTCGGGGTCGCTCCGCGGGAGAAGATTTTCCTTGCTCGCGCCCGCGGCCTCGGCAACCCGGTCATCTACGTGGGCGCCAAGACCGGGCGCGACGGCATCCACGGCGCCAGCCTGCTGGCCTCGGCCGAGTTTGACGAAGCCTCCCAGGCCAAGCGCCCCAACGTGCAGATCGGTGACCCCTTCCTGGAAAAGCTGCTACTCGAAGCCATCTTGGAGGTGCTCGACACCGGTGCGGTCGTCGGGCTGCAGGACATGGGCGCCGCCGGGCTGACCTGCTCCACCTGCGAGATGGCGGCGCGCGGCAGCACCGGGATTGAAATCGAGCTGGACAAAGTTCCGCAGCGCGAAGAGGGAATGACCCCGTATGAAATCATGCTCTCCGAATCGCAGGAGCGGATGCTGGTGGTCGCCGCGCGTGGCCGCGAAGAAGAGGTTCTGAGCGTTTTCCGCAAGTGGGGGCTCGACGCCGTAATCATCGGCCAGGTGACCGCCGACGGTGCTTTGCGCGTCCGCCACCACGGCGAGCGGGTGGCGGAGATTCCCGCGCGTCCGCTGGCCGATGAGTGCCCGGTCTATGAACGCCCCCTGACGCGTCCGGCGCCCCGCCGGGAAAAACTCGTTGAGTTCGCGCCCGACACCGAAGCGGCCAAGACTCTTTCGGAAAATTTCCTGCGGCTGCTGGCCTCGCCCACCCTGGCCTCCAAGCGCTGGATCTTCCAGCAGTACGACCACACAGTGCGCACCAACACCGTCCTGGTTCCCGGCCAGGCTGATGCGGCCGTCCTGCGGTTGAAGGGGACACGCCGCGGCCTGGCGCTGACAGTGGACGGCAACGGACGTTACTGCTATCTCGACCCGCGCCGTGGCGCCCAACTCATCGTCGCCGAGGCCGCCCGCAACCTGGTCTGCGTGGGCGCGAAGCCCTGGGCGGTCACCAACTGCCTGAACTTCGGCAACCCGGAGAAGCCGGAGATCATGGGGCAGTTCAGCGAGGTGATTGACGGCATGGCCGAGGCCTGCCGCGCTTTCGGCACGCCGGTCACCGGCGGCAACGTCAGCTTCTACAACGAGACCCGGGGCAAAGCCATTTATCCCACGCCGGTGATCGGGATGCTGGGCGTGCTGGAAGAGGTCGAGCGCGCGGTCGGCATGGGATTCCATCACCCGGGCAATGCTGTGGTGTTGCTGGGTGGCCGGCGGGCCGGTGGCGAGGAGTTGGCGGCGACGTTTTCTTCCAGCGAGTACGCTCGCAGCATCCACGGGGTCACCGCCGGCGCCCCGCCCGAAATTGACCTTGCCTATGAGAAACGGCTCCACGACTGTTGCCTGGCCCTCATCGGGTACGGCTACGTCGAGGCGGCGCACGATCTTTCGGACGGCGGGCTGCTGCTGGCGTTGGCCGAGTGTTGTTTGGCGGCCGAACGTCGAGTCGGGGTGCTGGTCACGTTAGCGTCCGGGCTGCCGCTGGAAGCCGTCTGCTTTGGGGAAGAACCGTCACGGATTCTTCTCGAAGTCGAAGAGAAGCACCTTGCCGAGCTGCTGGCGGTTGGGGCACAATACCATCTGGAGGCGTGTCAATTGGGCTGGACCACAGAGGGCGAGTTCCGGGTTCATTTTGCCGGCAGCATCGTAGCGGAAGAGGACGTCGATCGGCTTGCCGAGGCCTGGGGCGGCAGCTTGAAACGCCATCTGGAAGGTGTGACCGCGTGACGGGCAGAGAATCTCCTCTCTACTATCACGACGACCACTTCCGCGACCACTGCGGCGTCTTCGCTGTTTTCGGCCACCCCGAAGCGGCCAAGCTGACCTACCTGGGGCTCTATGCCCTGCAGCATCGCGGCCAGGAAAGCGCCGGCATCGTCTCCACCAACGGCGGCGAGTTTCGCCATCACCGGGGCATGGGCGAGGTGGCGGAAGTATTCACCGAGTCGGCGATGAGCACGCTGACCGGCCATGCCGCCATCGGCCACACCCGCTACTCCACCGCCGGGGAAACCTCCATCGCCAACGCCCAGCCGCTGGTGGTGGCCTGCAACAAAGGTCCCATCGCCCTCGGCCACAACGGCAACCTGGTCAACGCCGACCAGGTGCGCCGCCGGCTGGAAGGGAACGGCTCCATTTTCCAGACCACTTCCGACAGCGAAGTGATTCTCCACCTGCTGGCGCAGTCGCGGCGAGAAAGCCTGGCGGAAGCGATTCCGGAAGCGCTGCGAATGGTCGAAGGAGCCTATTCCCTGGTGATGCTGACGCGCGAGGCGGTCTACGCCATCCGCGACCCCCGCGGCTTCCGGCCTCTCTGCCTGGGGCGGCTCGACTCCGCCTGGGTGGTGGGCTCGGAGACTTGCGCCTTCGATCTGATCGGGGCCGACTACGTCCGCGAGATTGAGCCCGGTGAGATGGTGGTGATCTCCGAGAGCGGCGTGGAGTCGAGCTACTTTTCTCCACCGGTCAAGCACAGCTACTGCATTTTCGAGCACGTATATTTCTCCCGCCCCGACTCCATCATCTTCGGGCGTCCGGTGCAGAAGAGCCGGGAGATGCTCGGCCGGCTGCTGGCCCGCGAGCACCCTGCCGACGCTGACTTGGTGGTGCCGGTGCCCGACTCCGGGACAGCGGCTGCCATCGGCTATTCGTTGGAATCAGGCGTGCCCCTGAAGGTGGGCCTGATTCGCAACCACTACATCGGCCGCACCTTCATCGAGCCGGAGCAGACCATCCGCGACTTCACCGTCCGCGTGAAGCTCAACCCGGTGCGGAGCCTGCTGGAGAACAAGCGCATCATCTTGGTGGACGACTCCATCGTCCGCGGCACCACCATGCGCAAGATCGTGCGCATGCTGCGCGGGGCCGGCGCGCTTGGCGTGCACGTGCGCATCTCCTGCCCGCCCATCGTCTCGCCCTGCTTCTACGGGATCGACACCCCCACCAAACGCGAACTGATCGGCGCCCACCAGACGGTGGAGCAGATTCGTGACTTCATCGAGGCCGATTCGCTTGGCTATCTCTCGCTGGAGAGTCTGCACAAGGCGGTGGCGGATGCGGAGGGGCGCTACTGTCGCGCCTGCTACACGGGAGACTACCCCACTGACTTCGTGGAGTTGCGACTGCAGGAAGAGGCGGCCGCCCCCAAGCTGCCGGCGGCGGAGACCTTCCACGGCAAGCGCGGCTTGATGGACTGAGGCGGGACAACGTTCCGGGCGGAAGGTGAATCTGTCTTGAGGAGAGGAGACCTGCGAATGGCCGCGACAGGTAAGAGCTTTGGGGTGGCTGCGCTGGTTCTCTGGGCGGCCAGCCTCGCCGTGGGCGGGGCCAGCGCCTTGGCGGCCGACAAAGCGACCGAGGAGTTGGCTCCGCGCTGCCTGGGAACCGACCCCAACGCCCCTGTCGTCATGGAAGTGTTCTCCGATTTCCAGTGCCCTGCCTGTCGCCGCTTTTATCTGGAGGTGGCCCGACCAGTGATGGCCGACTACGCCATGAAGGGTAGAGTGTGCGTCGTTTACCACGAATTCCCTCTGAACTCGCATGAGCACGCCCGCGAGGCTGCCCGCTACTCCGTCGCCGCCGGTCTCTTGGGCCAGCAGGACTGGATCAAGGTGACCGACGCTCTCTATGTGTACCAACCGCAGTGGTCGGTCAACGGTCGGCTGGAGGCGGTGGTGGCCCAGGTGCTCTCGCAAGAAAAAATGGCTGAAGTGAAGAAGCGCATGGAGGACCCGAAGCTGGAGACCCAGATTGACCGGGAAATCGCCCTCGGCCGCCAGCTCGGTGTGCGGGCTACCCCCACCGTCTTCATCCAGGCCAACGGCAAGACGGAACGCATTCCCCCCGGCGTGCAATATCCCATCCTTCGTCGCTACCTCGACACGCTGCTTGCGCAAGCCCAATGACCCTCAAGGTCTTTCAGTTGGTTTGTCGTCTGGTGCTTGGAGGACTGTTTCTGTACGCCGGCTTCACCAAGCTCTACCCCGCGGAGCATCGGCTGCTGTTTGAGATCGCAGTCAGCAGCTATCAGCTCCTTCCTGTGCCGGTGGTCATCATCGTCGCTCAGGTGCTCCCCTGGGTGGAGATTACCCTGGGGATTCTCCTGATAGTGGGCTGGAAGCTGCGCTACTTCGCCACCTTTGCCGCCCTGCTCCTGGGTGCCTTTATCGCTGCCATGGGCATTACCTACGCCCGCGGCATTGAGGCTGACTGCGGCTGCTTCGGCTTGGGCGAGCCGATCAGCCCGCTCACCCTGCTGCGCGACTCGGGCGTGCTGGCGATCGCGCTGTTTCTCGCCGTCTACGCTTGGCGCAAAGAGTCGGCGGCGGTGTCTCGGGCCTCCTAGGCCGGAGGCCGATTCCTCCACGCCTGCCTTTCGAAATTCAGTTAGAATTACTCGGTAGAACCTGTTGCATAACCGGTTTGCCGGGAGGCCTCAGGGGCTAAAGCCCCCGTAGTTGGCGGCTTTCTCAGCCCCGATGGGCCCTTCCGAGTGCGCCAGATCTCGCGGTTGTGCAACGGCTTCTAGTAACGCCGATGACTCCCGCTGCCATCCGCTACGCCGACGCCGGCGTCGACCGCGAGCGTGCCCGGGCGGTCAAGCGACGCATTGCTCGCCTGGCCCGGCGCACCTTCACCGGCGGCGTGCTGGCCGAGATCGGCCGCTTCGGCGCCCTCTACGAGTTGAACCGCCGCCGCTGGCGCCAACCGGTGCTGGTGAGCAGTGTGGATGGCGTGGGCACCAAGCTCAAAGTCGCCAGCATGGTCGGCCGGCACGACGGTGTGGCTGCCGACCTTGTCCATCACTGCGTCAACGACATCGCCGTCCAGGGAGCCACGCCGCTTTTCTTTCTCGACTACATCGCCAGCAGCCGGCTGGAGCCCGACCTGCTCGAGCAACTCTTTGCCGGTATGAGCCGCGCCTGCCGCGCTTTGGGGGTGGCGCTGATTGGAGGCGAGACCGCCGAGATGCCCGGACTCTATGCCCCCGGCGACTACGACTTGGTGGGCTTCATCCTCGGGGCAGTCGAGCGCGACCGGATTCTCGACGGTCGTCGCGTGCGCCCCGGCCACCGCCTCATCGGCCTCGCCTCCACCGGCCTGCACACCAACGGCTACTCGCTGGCCCGAAAGCTGCTCTTCGAGGTGGCCGGCTATCAGCCGGATACCTTCCTGCCCGAGCTCAACAGCAAACTCGGGGACAAGTTGCTCCAGCCGCACCAGTGCTACTATCTGCTGATGAAGCCGCTGCTGGAGCGCGGCTGGCTGAGCGCCGCCGCCCACATCACCGGCGGCGGCCTGACAGAAAACATTCCGCGGGTACTGCCCAAACGCTGCGCGGTCGAGATCCACCTTGACCACTGGCAGGTGCTACCGCTGTTTCGGCTGCTGGAGCGGCTGGGCCGCCTGCCGGCTGAGGAGATGCTGAGCACGTTCAACATGGGCATCGGGATGGTGTTGATTGTGCCGCCCGCGCACGTGGCCAAGGTTGAGCGTCTGCTGCGGCGCCGCCGGGCGCGGTTCTTTCACATCGGGGAAGTCGTCCGGGGTCGGCCTCAAGTCCACTACCGCGGGAGCTGGCAATGAAGCGCATTGCCGTGCTGCTCTCCGGCCGAGGCTCGAACTTCGAAGCCATCGCCGACAGCGTCGCCGCCGGGCGCATCCCCGACGCCGAGATTGCTGTGGTTGTCAGCAACCGCGAAGCGGCGCTGGGAATCGAGAAGGCCCGCCAGCACGGGCTGGAGGCTGTGGTCATTCCTTCCAAAGGCCGCCAGCGGGAGGAGTACGACCGCGAAGTGGTGGCGCTGCTGAAAGAAAAGCAGGTTGACCTCGTCTGCCTGGCCGGCTTCATGCGGCTGCTCTCACCCTACTTCGTCAACGAGTTCCGCCACCGCATCCTCAACATCCATCCCTCCTTGCTGCCGTCCTTCCCCGGCCTGGAGGCGCAGAAGCAAGCGCTGGACTGGGGAGTCAAGTTCTCCGGCTGCAGCGTGCACTTCGTTGATGAGAACCTCGACGCCGGGCCCATCATCGTGCAGGCGGTGGTGCCCGTTCATGACGACGACACGGAGGAGACTCTGGCTGCCCGCATTCTCCGCGAGGAGCACCGCATCTACACCGAAGCCATCAACATCGTCCTCAGCGGTCGCTACCGCATCGAAGGTAGGCGCGTCCTCCGCACCGAGTGAGCGAGCCAGCATCGGGACAAGTGGGGGTGTGCTATCCCAAGGGGCTTGAGCCCCTGAGGCTCGCGGGAGACCGGTTAGGCAACAGGCTCTAGTCGTCCAGACGGCGAACCGACTGGGGTGGGGTGCTGGAGCAGGCAATGGATTCCGTAACCCCGGAGGAGATGATTGCGCAGGCGTTATCGGTGGCGGTGCGGATGGCCTCTTCTTCCGTGGGCGCGGCGGCGGTGCCGCAGTTGGCGCGGCCCTTGAATTCAACACAAACCTCCACCGCCACGGCGCCCAGGCGCAGGCTGGAGTAGACCAGCAGGCCAACAAACAAGATGGCGACGGCGGTGAGGGTGATCTTGGCCGTGCGGGACATAACCTAGCGCCGCGGCCGGCGACGAGACTTGGCTTTGCGGTGACGGAGCGACTTCCGGCCGGATTTCTTCGCATTGGCCAGCCGCACTGCCATCGACGGCTCCTCCTTGCGCGCCTTGGCGGCGGCCAGCTTCTGCCGCCGAGTGCGGGCCCAGCCGGGCTTGTTGGCCTGGCGGCCACGGGCGATGGCGAGAGCGTCGCGGGGGACGTCTTCGGTGACGGTGGAGCCGGCAGCCACGTAAGCGCCGCTGCCCACCCGCACAGGAGCGACCAGCTCGGTGCCGCTGCCGACGAAAACCCGATCGCCGATGTGGGTGGGATTCTTGTTGACGCCGTCGTAGTTGCAGGTAATGGTGCCGGCGCCGATGTTGGTCTGGCGTCCGATGGTGGCGTCGCCCAGATAGGTCAGGTGCTGGGCCTTGGTGCCTTCGCCCACCACCGATTTCTTCACCTCGACGTAGTTGCCGATGCGGGCGCCGCGGCGGATGTCGGCGCCATCGCGCAAGTGGGCGAAGGGGCCGACGCTGGCGCCCGCCCCCACCCGGCTGTTCAGCACTAGACAATGCGACTTGACGACGACGTTGTCCGCCAGCACGGCGTTCTCCAGAATGGAAAACGCCCCGATGCGACACCGGCGTCCGATGCGGGTCGCACCCCGTAACTCCACCCCGCGCTCGACAATGGTGTCGGGACCAATAGCCACGTCGGGGTCTATAGCCTGGGTCTCGGGCTGGTAGAGCGTGACGCCGCTGGCCATCAGTGCTTCGGCTTTGCGCCGCCGCAGCAGCCCATCCACCAGGGCCAACTCGGCGGCGGTGTTCACGCCCAGCATCTCATCGGGATCAGCAGCCACATAGGCAGAGACGGTTTCCCCGCCCCGGCGCAGCAGGGCGATGACGTCAGTCAGGTAGTACTCGCGGTGCGGGTTCTCGCGGCCAAGCTGCCGCAGCAGCGGGGCCAGCTTCTGCCGCTCGAAACAGTAGATCCCTGAATTCACCTCGCGCAGCCCGGCATGCTCGGGCAAGAGGGTCTTGTGCTCGACGATAGCGTCAACGCCTCCGGTGGCGTTGCGCACGATGCGGCCGTAGGCCCGGGGGTCTTCGAGCCGCGCGGTCAGGATGGTGGCGGCGCTGCCCGTGCTGGTGTGGACGTGCAGCAGAGCCTTGAGCGTTTCCGGACGGATCAGCGGGGCATCGCCGGGCAGCACCAGCACCCGGCCGACGCCAGCCGGCAGCGCCGTCAGTGCCTGTGCGACGGCGTGGCCGGTGCCGAGCTGAGGTCTTTGCAAAACGGTGCGACAGCCGAAGGATTCAACGACGTCACGCACTGATTCGGCTTGATGCCCCACCACCACCCACGTCCC
>DATEUS010000034.1:0-8437 GCA_035282985.1 Candidatus Acidiferrales bacterium | reverse complement strand
ACCGGCGGCGCCGGCCGCGGGGATGGAGGCGGCCGTCCAGCGGGTGACGCAGCTCTTCGAGCAGTACGTGAAGATGAGCCAGAACCTGAATTACGACACGGTGATCAACGCCGTGCGGGGCGAAGACCCCTCCAAGCTGGCCGACACCATCGCCGCCAATCTCTCCCTGACCATCGAAGAGAAGCAGGAGCTGCTGGAGCTGTTTGACCCCCTCGACCGCCTGACCCGCCTGGGCGACATGCTGGAGTTTGAAATCGAGAAGCAGAGCGTGGACCGCAACATCCAGTCGCGGGTCAAGCGCCAGATGGAGAAGGCGCAGAAAGAGTTCTACCTGAACGAGAAGATGAAGGCCATCCAGAAGGAGCTGGGCCGGGGCGAGAAGAACGAGCTCGACGAGCTGAAGAAGAAGATCGAAACCGCCGGCATGCCCGCCGAGGTGCAGGAAAAGGCCCTGCAAGAGTGGAAGCGGCTGGAGATGATGCCGCCGATGTCGGCCGAATCCACCGTCTCGCGGAACTACATCGACTGGCTGGTAGCGGTGCCGTGGAAGCAGCGCAGCCGCGAGATCCGCAACATGGTGCGGGCAGAGAAAATCCTGGAAGAAGACCACTACGGGCTGGAGAAGATCAAGGAGCGCATCCTGGAGTTCCTGGCCGTGCGGCGGCTGGTGAAGAACCCGCGCGGCTCCATCCTCTGCTTTGTGGGCCCGCCGGGGACGGGCAAGACCTCGCTGGGCCGCTCCATCGCCCGCGCCACCGGGCGCAAGTTCGTGCGGCTGTCGCTGGGCGGGGTGCGGGACGAGGCCGAAATTCGCGGCCACCGCCGCACTTACATCGGGGCCCTGCCGGGGCAGATCGTGCAGATGATGCGCAAGGCCAGCACCATCAACCCGGTTTTCATGCTGGACGAAGTTGACAAGATGTCGATGGACTTCCGCGGCGACCCTTCAGCGGCGCTTATGGAAGTGCTCGACCCCGAGCTGAACCACTCCTTCACCGACCACTACCTGGACGTGGAGTACAACCTGCGCGAAGTGATGTTCATCTGCACCGCCAACGTGCTGCACACCGTCCCCCAGCCGCTGCTGGACCGGATGGAGGTGCTGCGGCTGTCAGGTTACACCGACAAAGAGAAGCTGGAGATTGCCAAGCGTTTCCTGGTCAAGAAGCAGCGCAAGGAGACCGGCCTGGAGGACGCGAATCTCGCCTTTGCCGACGAGGCCCTGACCCACATCATCGAGTCCTACACGCGCGAGGCCGGGGTACGCAACCTGGAGCGGGAGATCGCCAACATCTGCCGCAAGGTGGCGCGGCGGGTGGTGAAGGAGGGCCGCAAGGCTAACGTCAGCATCGCTCCCGACAACCTCAAAGAGTTCCTGGGGGTCATCAAGTTTCGCGACACCCGCAGCGAACAGAAGAACGAGATCGGCCTGGCCCAGGGGCTGGCCTGGACGGAGATGGGCGGACAGTTGCTGGGCTCCGAGGCCACGATGATGGAAGGCAAAGGCAAGCTGACCCTGACAGGCAAGCTGGGCGACGTGATGCAAGAGTCGGCCCAGGCGGCCATGAGCTACGTGCGCTCGCGCGCCGTCAGCTTCGGGCTGCCGCGCGACTTCTACCGGCACATTGACGTGCACGTGCACGTGCCCGAGGGGGCCATTCCCAAGGACGGGCCCTCGGCCGGCATCACCATCGCCACCGCCATGGTCAGCGCCCTGACCAAGATTCCCGTGCGCTGCGACGTGGCCATGACGGGAGAGATTACCCTGCGGGGCAAGGTGCTGCCCATCGGGGGCGTGAAGGAGAAGCTGCTGGCCGCCCACCGCAACGGCATGCGCCTGGTGGCGCTGCCGAAGGACAACGAGAAAGACCTGGAGGAGATCCCCGACTACGTGCAGGAGACCCTCACCCTCAAGTTCGTGGAAACGATGGACGAAGTGCTGCAAATCGCTCTGGAGAAGCCCCTGGAAACCCTGCCGGCACGCGTGGGCGAAGGCGAAGCCACGGTTCGACCCCGCTATGAGATTGGCGGCGAGGCCGATCAGGACCGAGTAACCAACTAAGCGAGCCCCGCCGTCATCAAAGGAGTTGGGAAGCCCCTAGAAGGAGGGAGCAAGAGAGCAGGGCGCAGGCCCCGGCCCCGCTACCCTTCCCGCGCCAGCCAGGACGGATACTCACTGCCCTAGAAGGCCATATCCGAAGGATTTCGCAAACAACGCGCGGCGCCGCCACCCCAGAGGGGGCGCACCGCACCCACAATCAACACGGAGGACAGACCCTTGCCTAGAACGAAGACCAATCAGGAAGGCACCGGGCCGGTGATGAACATCGCCGACCTGAAGCAGAAAAACATCACCGAGCTGAACCGCATCGCCCGCGAGCTCAATATCCCCGGCGCCAGCGGTATGCGCAAGCAGGACCTCATTTTCCAGATCCTGCGGGCGCAGGCGGAGAAGGAAGGCCAGATCTTCTCCGAAGGCGTGCTGGAATGCCTGCCGGACGGCTTCGGCTTCCTGCGCGCGCCCGACTACAACTACCTGCCGGGCCCGGACGACATCTACGTCTCCCCCTCGCAGATCCGCAAGTTCGACCTGCGCACCGGCGACACGGTGAGCGGGCGGGTGCGGCCGCCGAAGGACGGGGAGCGCTACTTCGCTCTCATCCAGGTGGAAGCGGTCAACTTTGAGGACCCGGAGGTGGCGCGCAACAAGATTCTGTTCGACAACCTCACGCCCCTCTACCCGGAGGAGCGCCTGCGGCTGGAGACGGCCAAGGAGAACATCACCGCCCGCGCCCTTGACCTGCTGACCCCGCTGGGGAAGGGACAGCGCGGCCTGATCGTTTCCCCGCCCCGCGCCGGCAAGACCATGGTGCTGCAAACCATCGCCAACGCCATTGCCGCCAACCACCCCGAGGTGGTGACCATCATCCTGCTGATTGACGAGCGCCCGGAGGAAGTCACCGACATGCAGCGCAACGTGGCAGCGGCGGAAGTCATCAGCTCCACCTTCGACGAGCCGCCGCAACGGCACGTGCAGGTGGCGGAGATGGTGATTGAGAAGGCCAAGCGGCTGGTCGAGCACCAGCGCGACGTGGTCATCCTGCTCGACTCCATCACCCGGCTGGCCCGGGCCTACAACCAGGTGGTGCCGCCCTCGGGCAAAGTGCTCTCCGGCGGTTTGGAGTCCACCGCCCTGCAGCGGCCCAAGCGCTTCTTCGGGGCGGCCCGCAATGTGGAGGAAGGCGGCAGCCTGAGCATCATCGCCACCGCCCTCATCGACACCGGCTCGCGCATGGACGACGTGATCTTCGAAGAGTTCAAGGGCACGGGCAACATGGAGGTCAACCTCGACCGGCGCCTGGCCGACAAGCGCGTCTTCCCCGCCATCGACATCAACCGCTCCGGCACCCGCAAGGAAGAACTGCTGATGCCGAAGGAGGAGTTGAACCGGGTGTGGATTCTGCGCAAGGTGCTGAACCCGCTCTCGCCGGTGGAGGCGATGGAGCTGATCATCGACAAGCTGTCGAAGACCAAGTCGAACACGGAGTTCTTGTCCTCGATGTCGGCGGGGTAGGTTCCCGAAGCAACGCCCGGTGGCAGGGGCCACTGGGCTCAGCCAAGAAGAAACTTCCTAGTAGCAAAGAGTTCGCAGAAAAAGAGACGTTTCCCATCGCTGCGCAGGAACAAGACTCGTTTAAGTCTCGCAGCTTTGTTAAGCTTAAAAGAACAAAAGAGCCCTCACTGTGGTGGAGGCAAACCTACATGAAGTGTTCAACCATAAAACGACCGCCCTTCGTCACCCTCTTCTTGTTTTTGTTATTTGCCTCAGGGTGTACGCCTATGGAAGAGCCTGCGAAGGAAGGAGACATTTCCGCTCCTCATATCGCGGATGAATGGACTGAGGAGATGATGGGTGAGTTTGGGGATGAAACCCGGTCGGAGGTCCGGCAAGCTGCCCGAGAGTATGTTGAGACTCAACTTGCAGGCTGCAAAGTCCATGGAGTTGCAAGCACCGTTTTTACAGGGAATCTCTTTTTGGTGGGCGTTGACATTTCGTGTGCCGACGGCCGTAAGACGTTGGACCTCGTGGCTCGCCGTTTTTACCCACCCAACGGTGCTGGCTCCTACTGGCGACTCGACCCTCTAACCGCAGAGTTTGGTCAGGCACTGTCCGGTTACGCAGCGAAGCGTCTTGAGCGAGAGGCCATAGAATCCAGCGAATAGGCTGTAACCCTCTCGACAAGAGGAACCCAGTACCTATGGCCAACTGGTAACTTCAATAGGCTGATTCTCAATTTCTACAGAAAGAGGCTGATTCTCGATTTCTACGTAGGCAGTACCTTCCAACTTCTTCCTCAACAGTTCTCGCCGCTCAATGGGGATTCGGGAGCGTACCTCTTCAGGAAGGCTATAATATTTGTTCTTGACTTGTTCTTGCCGGGCACGTCTCAGTTCAAACCAAATTCCGCCAAGCTCAAAGGCGAGAACAAGTAGAATTAAGACTAATACACCCTGGAACTTGGACGAAAGAGTTGCTTGAGTCATAATCCTGTTCCTCCGAGCTAAGTTGGGCTTCGGACCCCAGATTGGGGTCTTGCACGATCTCCATCTAGTTCTCCTGAAGGCGTTTTTCGGCCAGGCGAACAATCACGTCCACCACCTCGTCGGCCATCAAGGCGGTGCTGTCGAGATAGACGGCGTCGGGGGCCTGTACCAGCGGGGAGGGGGCGCGCCCGCGGTCGCGCCGGTCGCGCTCCTCCACTTCCCGCCGGGTTTTCTCGATTGAGCTGGCAATTTCCTGCCCGATCTGCTGCTGGTAGCGCCGCCGGGCGCGTTCCTCCGGGCTGGCATCGAGAAAGACCTTCAGCTCCGCCCGCGGAAACACCACCGAGCCGATGTCGCGCCCTTCCATCACGATGCCGCCTTCGGCGCCGATGCGCTGCTGCTGCGCCACCAGTTGCTCGCGGACGGCCGGGATGACGGCGATCACCGACGAGCCGTGGCTGACGCCGGGCTGACGGATGGCCTCGGTGACGTCGCGGCCGTCGAGGCGCACGTGCACGCCATCGGCTGTTTTTTCCAGGTTGATTTGCAGGCCGGCGGCGCAGGCGCGCACAGCCTCGGCGTCGTGGAGATCGAGTCCCTGCTCCTGGGCGGCGAGGGCCACGGCGCGGTACATGGCCCCGCTATCGACGAAGAGATAACCCAGGCGCTCGGCCACCCGGCGAGCCACCGTGCTCTTCCCCACCCCGACGGGGCCGTCAATGGCGATGACAATTTTCTTGTTGGTCACAGCCCCTCTATACAACAAACTCAGGAGCCAAGAACCCATCACCAAAACCAGGGTCTAACCCGGTGGCTCCCGCCACCGGGCTCTCAGCAACAACCTCAGGGGCTAAAGCCCTGAGTCTTACCTTCTCGCTTCTTGGCAACCCTGAAGGGTTGCCTCGCCTTTTCACCTTCGGCGGGTCAGTCCTTTAGGGCTGACACTCGGTGGCCTTGCTCCGTTGCCGGCCTTTAGGCCCTGAGGTTCTTCAAGACCTAGTGAGGATATGTCAAAAGCCGATTCAAGTAGACCTCAGAGGCTAAAGCCGCGACCCACAAATCCTTTCATGGCTCCCCTCAGATACGCTTGAAGGCGCGCTGAATCTCGCGCAGGCTGTACTGCAAGACGATGGGCCGCCCGTGCGGGCAGGTGGTGGGGTTGTCGGTGCGGGCGAGCTGGTCGAGCAGCCAGCGCATTTTTTTCTCCTCCAGCGGCATATTGACCTTGATGGCGGCATGGCAGGCCACGCTGGCGGCAATCTGGTGCTGCAAGGCTTCGAGGGAGAGCTGGCGGCTCTCCTTCTCTACGTTGTCGAAGATTTCGCGCAGCAGCCGCTCGAGGCCGCTGGCAGCGATGCCGGCGGGGGCGGTCTTGACCGCCACCGTGCGTGGGCCCATGGCGTCGAGCTCGAAGCCGTTGGCTTCCAACTCTTTGCGGATGCGCTCCCAGAGCACCTGCTGCTGCGGGGAGAGCTCGAGCAGCGCCGGGGCGAGCAGGCGTTGCCCCTCGACCGCGCCGGCCTGGCGGGCGCGCAGGTGGCTTTCAAAGAGCACGCGCTCGTGGGCGACGTGCTGGTCAATCAGCCACAGCCCGGATTCGTTCACCGCCACGATGAAGCTGTTGCTGATCTGGCCCAGGGGCTTCAAGCCCGCCAACTCAGCGGCGGTGGGCCGCGTCGCCTGAACCGGTTTGGAGACCTCTGCCGGCAGTGGAGAAAACGGCAGGCGCTGTTCTTGCGGCGGCAAACGCAGCGGCTCGAGTTCGAGCGCTTCCAGCGGCGGAGCCTCAGCTTCGAGAGGGATGGCTTCAGGAATCGACGATGGGGGTGCGAACCCCGGCGCTTCGGGCCGGGCGCGCGCTGACGGTGGCGTCGCCGGGGCGAAGCGGGCGATGGGCCGCGCCGTCTTGAGCGCGCGGCCCACGACCTGCTGGACGAAATCGTGCACGAAGCCCTGCTGGCGGAAGCGGACTTCAATCTTCTGCGGGTGGACGTTGACGTCCACCTCGCGCGCCGGCATTTCCAGAAACAGCAGCACCATGGGATAGGCGCGCGCGGGCAGCACGTGGCGGTAGGCTTCGCGAATGGCGTTGAGCAGGATGCGGTCGCGCACCAGGCGCCGGTTGATGAAGATGTAGATGGTGTTGGCGGAGGCCTTCTGCACCTCAGGCCGAGAGACAAAGCCCTGGGCGCTGATTTCTCCCGGCGGCTCCGGTTCAGCCTCTCCCTGGCCAAACCAACTGTCGGGGCGAACGGCGGGCAGGGGTGCGGCGAGGCGTCCGATGTCGATCAGCTCGTCCATGGTGGAGCGGCCGAGGGCTTGATAGACGCGCTCGGGGAGGCTGGCGACGGGGGCGGCATCGAGGATGGTGTGCGAGCCCGACTTGAGAGTGAAGCCGACCTCGGGGTGCGCGAGGGCGTAGTGGGTGACGAGCGAGGCGATGTGGCCAAGCTCGGTGGTGTCGCTGCGGAGGAATTTGCGCCGGGCGGGGACGTTGTAAAAGAGCGTGCGAGCGGTGATCTGCGTGCCGGGGGCGCAGCCGACCTCCTTGACGCTGAGCATCTTGCCGCCGTTGATTTCAACCCACGTTCCCACCGATTCCTCCTGCGAGCGGGTTTCGAGCACGACGCGCGCGACCGAGGCAATCGAGGGCAGGGCCTCGCCGCGAAAGCCGAGCGTGGCGATGGCCAGCAGGTCGTCGGCCGAGCGCAGCTTGGAGGTGGCGTGACGATCGAAGGCTAGCAGGGCGTCGTCGTGGGTCATGCCACAGCCGTCGTCGGTGACGCGGATGAGGCGCTTGCCGCCGGCTTCGACCTCGACGCTGAGGCGGCGGGCGCCGGCGTCAAGGGAGTTCTCCAGCAGTTCCTTGACCACCGAGGCCGGACGCTCGATGACTTCGCCGGCGGCGATCTTGTTGACGACGGAATCAGGAAGAATGCGTATCAAAGGCATCAGGGATGTCAATCCTTCGTCAGGGCACGGCTTCAGCCGTGCCGCTGATAAGCTAGATCAACCCAGGGCTTTAGCCCCTGAGGGACTTCGTCCAACTGGAACTTGCCGGATCCCGAGGACCACGGGTATTGGTTGGCGAGCTCAACCAGTCTCCTCTTGACGGGGTTTTGTTCGATATAGCGCACATGTGTCTGGTAGTCCTCAACGTCGCGGATGCGATGGTCGCTAAATCCCCGCTGCCAAACGGGAAAATGCAAGCCCAGCTCCTTGCCGAGTCTGCGCGCAGAGCCACCTTTGATGTACTGCACAGCCCGCTCCAGTGTGATACACGAGGCCGGGCTACTGAGTACGTGAAAGTGTTCGGGCATGAGAACGAAGGCATGAAGCCGGTAGGCTCCTTGGTGCCGATAATGGAAGAGAGTTTCTACGAAGATACGGCAAGCAGGTACGGCAGCGAACAAGGAACGACTCTCCCACGCCCGGGAAGTCACAAAGTAAGTGCCGGGCATCCGGGCGCGGCGTCTAGGGATGGCCATACCCTCAGCGGCTAAAGCCGCCCTCCATTTTCAATCTCTTCGGCACGGCTGAAGCCGTGCCCTGACGAGGATGAAGAGCGACTCACGGATACCATTCCCAGGCGGCAGTATTCGGGTTCCTCGCTAGAACGAGAAAACCGCGACGAAAATACATGCTCTCGATATGCGTTCCGCAGAAAGGGCACTTGAGCGGATCAGTAGGTAAATCAACCTCTTTGCCCCAACTTGCATGCACATGAGGGGGTGGCACCCAAACCTGCATTGGAGCCCGGCAATGGGAGCATTCATAGTTGAGCCACTCAGACGGGACAATCTTCAGTTCCTTCCTGACCTGTTCCAAGGGCACGGGGGCGGGGGCGTCGGCCATGAGGTCCTGGGCCTGGGCGGTCTTGGGGAAGGCGATG
>DATEUS010000033.1:0-3223 GCA_035282985.1 Candidatus Acidiferrales bacterium | reverse complement strand
ATGGCTCAAGACCAGATGCTGCACCAGCACGCACAGCTCGGAGGGGAATCCAGCCAGCCCATCCATCTTGCGGCCGAGCAGCTCCAGGCCGATGGCGATGTGTCCCACCAGGTTCCCCACGGTGGTGTAGTCGAGGGCCCGCTCGTAGCTGAGTTCGTGAATCTTTCCAATGTCGTGCAGGATGGCGCCGGTGAGCAGCAGGTCGCGATCGACCTCAGGGTAATTCTGCGCCGCCAGGCGGCAGAGACGGCAGAGGGAGACGATGTGCTCGAGCAGCCCGCCGCGGTAGGCGTGGTGCAGGGTCTTCGAGGCGGGCGCCTGCTTGAGCAGCGGCGCCAGCCCCTCATCTTCCAGTACCGCCAGAAGCAAGGCGCGTAGATGGGCGTTCTCGACGCCGCGGGCCACTTCCAGCAATTCGGCAAAGAGCGCCTCCACGTCCTGACTGGTCTCCGGCAGGTAATCAGCCAAGGTGACTTCGGTGTCGAGGGCGCGGCGCAGCCGCCGGAGCTTCAGTTGCGTCTTGCCCCGATAGGACTCGACCACAGCTTCGACCTTCACCACGTCGTTGCGGTCGAACTCTTGCTCAACCTCAGCAATGTCGTCCCACATGCGCGCTTCCACCATCCCGGTGCGGTCGCCGAGTCGCAGCGCCAGGTAGGGCTTGCCCTCGCGGGTCGAGCGTGTTTCTTTCGATTGCACCAGGAAGAAAGAAGTGATGGCCTGGCCCTCGTGTTGGGCCAAGTCGACGACGGTGACGGTCTTCACGGGAATCTCACTCGGGGCGACGCCGCCGGCTGCGACGGCTGCCGGCCCGGACCGGCCGGGCTTCCTCCTCGATCGCCCCGGTGTCCTGGTAGCCGGCTTTTACATAGACATAGGCCTCTCGGCGCAACTCATTGAGGAATTCCCGCAGCGCCGGCTGCACCTCCTCCATGTAGAGCCGCTCCCGGATTCTTGATTCAACCTCTTCGAAGGCCGGAATCCCCGCTGCGTGGTGCTCGACCACCTGCAGAATCAGATAGCCTTGGCGGGTCTGCACCGGGTCGCTGACTCCCCCTTCGAGCAGACCGACCACCGCCTCGCGCACCGTGGGCGCCAGCTTGTCGGGCTCAAAATATCCCAAGTCGCCGCCATCCTCCGCCGTGGGGGCGTCAGAATATTCGCGGGCCAGGTCTTCGAACTTTTCTCCCTTGCGAATCTTGGTCAGGAGCTCACGGACACGCTCTTCCCGCGCCGGCAGCTCCTCGGATTTGTAGCCCTCGGTCGAGACCAGAATCTCCCGCAGGCGAATCTGCTCGGGCCGCACCAGCTCCTCCCGGTGGGTCAGGTAGTAGTGCCGGACTTTGTCGGCATCAATGAACACGTTGCTGGCCACCGCCCGCTGGATGAGCATCTGGGAGAGCAACTGATTGCGCACCTGCTGCTTGTAGTCCTCCATGGCGACCCCTTGGGCGGCCATGGCCCGCTCCAACTCGTCCATAGAGTTGAGCTTCATGTTCTGCCGAATCTGGTCGAGGCGCTTGATCACTTCGGCCTCCACCGAGAGGCCGCGATCGAGAGCGCGTTGCACCAGCAGGCTCTGGTCAATCAAGTCCCGCAGCAGGTCAGGCTCCTGCTCCTGAAGCAGGCGCTCAAATTCGGCGCCGTGGGCTCGCTGGCCTAGCTCCTGGCGCAGCAGTTGTCGGCTGCGCTCCAGGTCGGACAGGGTGATGATTTCGTTGTTCACCCGCGCCACGATTTCTTCCACCACCTCGCGATTGCCGTCGGCACGGATCGGCGGGCTCGGACAGACGAGAACCAGCAAGATGGCGAACAGGATCAAGCGCCGAACTTTCATGGATCTCCCCTCTCCTACACCCGTAGAAAAGTGTAGCCTACCCCTCCAGGGCCAGCAACCGCTTTCTCACCTCATCCAGCCAGTCCGGCTGGCTGCGAGCGACCGGAAAGCGCAGCACCCCGCTGGGATCGAGTTGAGCGCCCGCCGTGCAGCGCACGAACGCCACCAGGCGCTGCGGTCGCACGCCGGTCTGAGGATGGAAGCGAACGCTGACGCCGCCGTGGCTCTCCTCGATGGACTCCACCAGCAGACGCTCGGCCGCCGCTTTCAAGCCGGCGTAGCGGAGGAGGTTCTGCACGGCACGCGGCAGCGGCCCGTAGCGGTCCTCCAGCTCCGCCACCACGGCGGCGCGCTCCGCTTCGGCCTCGCCCAGCGAGGCAATGCGCTTGTAGGTGCGCAGGCGCTGGCGTTCATCCTCGATGTAGTCGGGCGGGATGCGGATGTCGACGCCTAGCTTCAGCGTCGCCCGCGCCTCCGGCGCCGGCGCCTGACCACGCAGCTCGGCTATCGCCCGCTCCAGCATCTGGGTGTAGAGATCGAAGCCGATGGCGTTCACGTGGCCGTGCTGCTCGTGGCCCAAAAGGTTGCCGGCGCCGCGCAGCTCCAAATCGAGGGCGGCAATGCGGAAGCCCGAGCCCAGTTCGCTGAACTCCTTCAGCGCCGCCAGACGCTGGCGGGCCGTCTCCGACAGCGGCTCGCCCGGCGCGACCAGCAGGTACGCATAAGCGCGGCGGTTCGACCGCCCGACCCGCCCGCGGAGTTGGTAGAGCTCGGCCAACCCGAAGCGGTCGGCGCGGTCTACGACGATGGTATTGCAGAGAGGGATGTCGAGGCCGTTCTCGATAATCTTAGTAGTCACCAGGACATCGTACTGTTGCCGGATGAAGCCTAGCATGATGCGCTCCAACTCCGACTCCTTCAGTTGCCCGTGGGCCACCGCTAGGCGCGCTCGCGGCACCAGCCGGTGCAGCCACTCCGCCACCTGGGCAATCGTCTCCACGCGGTCGTGGACAAAATAGACCTGGCCCTCGCGGGCCAGCTCCTGCTCGATGGCGCTGCGGACCAGCTCGTCATTCTTCACCGTCACCACCGTCTGGATGGCCAGCCGGTCGCGCGGTGGTGTTTCGATCAACGACATCTCGCGCAGCCCTGCCAGCGCCATGTGCAAGGTACGGGGGATGGGTGTAGCCGTCAGGGTGAGGACGTCCACGTGGGTGCGTAGTTGCTTGAGGCGCTCCTTGTGGCGGACGCCGAAATGCTGCTCCTCGTCGACGACGAGCAGGCCGAGGTCCCGGAACCGGACGTCCTTCGACAGGAGCCGGTGGGTGCCGATCACGATGTCCACGGTCCCGTCGGCAAGGCCGTCGAGCGTCCGGGCCTGCTCCT
>DATEUS010000032.1:0-4489 GCA_035282985.1 Candidatus Acidiferrales bacterium | reverse complement strand
CCGAGACCACGGCCCGGCACCGCCAGGAGCTGCTGCAATACTTCTACGACTATCGGCGCTCGGCCATCGAGGAGGGCAAGCGCGAAGGCGTCAAGGAATACCTCATCGCTCCCGGCCGCGACTCCAACCGGGCCACCAAGTTGGCCGCCCTGCTGTGGGACCAGGGGGTGGAGGTCAAAAGAGCCGAGCGCGCGTTCAGCAACTCTCGCGTGCGTGACTACTACGAAGGCAAGTGGCAGGCCAAAGAGTTCCCGGCCGGTACCTATGTGGTTTCTCTCGCGCAGCCCGCCAAACGCCTGGCCAAAGCCCTGCTGGAGAAGCACACCCCGATTGAGGAGGCCTTTGTTAAGGAGCAGATCCGCCGCCGCGCCAAGCGCTTGGACGACGAGTTCTACGACGTCACCGGCTGGTCGCTGCCGCTTCTCTACGATGTTGACTTCTACGAGGCCGAGACCGTCTCGTCCGGGCAGTTCACCACTCTCGAGACCGCCCCCGAGCCCCGGGGAGGCGTCCACGGTGGTCCTGCCCATCTCGCCTACCTCATCCCGTGGGAGACAAACGCGGCTGCCCGCGCCCTGGCCGACCTGCTGCGCCAGCAGGTGCGCGTTTTTGCCGCCGACAAAGCTCTCACCTTGAACGGGGTGGACTTCCCCGCCGGCTCCCTCATCGTTCAGGTGAAGAACAACCCCGATGACCTCCACCAACGCTTGGCGGAACTCAGCGCCCGCCACGGCGTCGACGTCTATTCCACCGATACCGGCTGGGTAGAGAAAGGCATCAGCCTCGGCAGCGAGGACGTGAGCTACCTCAAGGCCCCGAAAATCGCCCTGGCCTGGAGTGAGCCCACGCATCCCTATTCTGCCGGGTGGACCCGGTACGTGCTGGAGCAGATGTACGGCCTCCCGGTAACCATCATTCATACCCGGCAGCTTCTGGAGGCCGACCTGGCCAAATACAACGTGCTGATTCTGCCCGATGAAGTCGGGTTCTTCGGAAATTATACCGAGACGCTGGGTGAGCGTGGGGCCAACCGCCTCAAAGAATGGGTGGAGGCGGGCGGGACCCTGTTGACCTTTGCCGGGGCCAGCCGCTGGCTCACGGAAGAAAAGGTGGGGCTGCTCGCCACCTACCGCGAACTACGGAGCGGCAAGCCGGAACGAGAACTAGAAAAGGAAGAAAAACCCGCCGGCGCCAAACCGGAGGAAAAGCCAAAGGTCGAGACACCTCCACCTTCGACCCAACCCTACGAGCTGGAGCGCGCCATTCAGCCCGAGGAGGAGCTGCCCGACCGCACACCCGGCGCCATCATGCGCATCCAGCTCGACACCGAGCACTGGTTGGCTTTTGGCTACGAGGGCTACACCAACGTGGTGGTCGACAGCCGCAATATTTTCGCGCCCCTAAAGCTCGACCAGGGGCGCAACGTCGGCGTCTACCTGCCACCCGACCAAGTGCTCCTCAGCGGCTTCACCTGGGACGCCTCGCGCAAACAACTCGGCAACAAAGCCTACCTGATGTACCAGCCCCGCCAACGGGGGCACGTGGTGGCCTTCGCCGAGGACCCCAACTACCGCGCCTTCTGCGACGGACTGAACCTGCTCTTCCTGAACGCTGTCTTTTTCGGCCCCAGCCACTGATCGTTGCGGCCGGCCTTAGAAAAAGAAGCGCGCGCCGAATTGCATCTGCCGCGAGCCCAGAATTGTCGTACTCGACCTTTCCGGCTCCAGAAAGCCCGGTAGCGGGAACAGGCAACCGTTGGCGGTGGCACTCGCCGGACACGTTAGTCCTGTGGTTGCGCCGGCGCTTCCGGGGCGGACAAACTCAAAAGCCAGGCTGTTGAAGCCTGTGAAGTGAGTCCGATTAAGCAGGTTGAATGCCTCCCAGAAGAACTCGAGCCGCCTGCCCTCATCGAGGGGAAAATCGCGCGCCACCCGCACATCCACCGTGGCTCGTCCGCTCCGTCTTCCCTGGAAAATATTGCGCCCAATGTGGGGCGCCTCGTAGATGAACGCCGGGAAGCCAAATCGGTCGGCTGAGCCGCAGGTCAGGCCTCCATTCACTGCGCAGACTGGCGCTCCGATCACCTCCGCCTTCATCGGCATGCCATCGCGCACCTGCCCGACGGCGCTGAGTTTCCAATTGCTGAAAAGGAGTTGCCCCGTCGGCGACGTCAGCTTCTTCCACGGCAGCTCCCAATAGGCGCTGAAGACAAAGCGGCGGCGGACGTCCAAATCAGACAGCGCGTGCTCGCGCCGGAGGTTGAAAGGGTCCACCGGAACGATTGTGCTGGAGAAAGTCCCGATGGCTGCGGGCAGCACTCCGTTGTCGGTTGCTTTCGCCACCGTAAAATGTGTGCTCAGTTGCAGGCCGTGCCGAAACCGTTTCCGGGCTTCCAGCACCAAGGCGTGGTACCAGGAGTTGATCACGCTGAAGCCTGTCTGAATCACGCCCAGGCTCGGCTCGCGGCGTGCGGTATAGAAGGGCAACGTCACCGTCTGAATCAGGTCTCCGTTCGCATCTCCGATTTCATACGACACCGTGCCGTTGGCCGGCCCCACATTGCTGTCAAGAAACACCGGCAGGCGGTTTCCCCGACTCATCAAGTAGCTGGCTGACACGGTCCAGTCTTCGGCCAGCCTGTACTCCGCCACAAGGTCGGCTTGATGAACGAGGGGGTTGGCGAAATCGGGCGTCAACGTGGTGACCACGGCGCTGCTCGGATTGACGCTGCAGCCCACTGGAGGTGGCTGCACCTCCGGCACAGGCAGCCCCGGGGCCGGCGCGCTCAGCGGAGTTGGTGGCGAGAACACCAGGTTCGGAAAGAGAGGCGCCGCGCAGTCTGTTGGTCGAAAGCTGAACGCCTGTTGCGAAATGCCATTCTGGAAGAGATGGCTGAAGATCGTGCTGTTTTGCGTCCGCCCGTAGAAGATCCCGTAGCCAGCACGAATGACCAGGTTCGGCAACAATCCCGGCTGCCAGGCCAGCCCCACCCGCGGAGCGAAGTTGTTGGTGTCATTGTTCAGCGTGGCGGTGAAAGGCACGGCAGGATTGGGCCGGGCCGGCCGTGGCATCGCCTGCAACTCATACCGCAACCCTACATTCAGCAACAGACTCGGAAGGAGCGCAACGCTATCCTGAAAGTAGAAGTTCCAATCCGTGGTGCTGAACAATCCCCTGCCCTCTCCGGTTATGGGGTCAACCGCCTGCACGAAGTCCCGATAGCAGCGGCCGCCGTTGATGGGGCAAGTACCGGCAAAATCGCGAGCAAAATCGTTTGCCGTGCGCCAGCGATAGATGCCGCCGCCGCGAAACACCTGGATGATGGTATCCCGCACATAGTTGACGTCGGCGCCGAACTTGATCAGGTGTCGCCCTCGCACCCAGGTGAAGCTGTCCATCCACTGGAAACGTTTCTCGTTGGGAAAGGCGGTGCGGGGAAGAAATTCCCGCATCCCGGCGCGGATGGCACGGAAACCCGTCATGTCCAGCAGCGGTCCCGAGGTGTTCGGTTGCTGGAACTCGAAGTCGCGCCCGTACTGAAAGCGAAACTCATTCATCGCGCTTGCCGTGGGAGCCGATTGCAGCGTCAGGGTGGCGAATTCCGCTCGCACGTCGTCTCGTCCCTGCGCCTCCGCCGCGTCGTTGAGCACCGGATCTCGCAGAATGCCATTCGGTGACCGCCACCGGAGCAGGTTGGAAACTCCGCTGAGCCGCTGCCGAGGAGTGATGACCCAGTCTGGCTTGAGTAGCACAATATTCTGGTCGCCCCGTCGTGGACGCACACCGAGCAAGCTGCGGATGAAGTCCATCGCCGGCCCGCACTCAGGAAGAGTACAAGCCCCGGCAAAGCCAGCATCTGCGGGCACGACGATCAGGGGGAAATTGCGCGCTTGCTGATCGTAGGTCCCAAAGAGAAAAAGCTGGTTGCGCACTAGCGGACCCCCCACGGAGCCACCGAATTGCTGGCGGCGCTCCTGCGGCTTCGGCTCACCGCGAGTCTTCGCCAGCGGATCCTGAGCCAACAGGGCGTCATCACGAAAATAATAGAAGGCCTCACCATGCAGGTCGTTCCCGGCTGACTGGGTGACGGCGTTGACCACGCCCCCGGCGGCCCGGCCGAACTCGGCCGAGTAGTTCTGCGTGATCACCTGAAATTCTTTGATGGAAGCCAGGCTGTAGGCGTACTGCGGACGCGTCCGGCCCCGGCTTTCTGAAAAAAAAGCCTGGTTGTTATCCGCGCCGTCCACCAGGTTGTTGTTGTAGAGCCCGGAGAGGCCGCGATAACTGACCAGGCCAAAGCCGCCGTCTTCCACCACCGCTGGTGTCAGCAGAACGAAGTCTTCCCAGCGGCGGCTGTTCAGGGGGAGGTTGCGCACCGTCGTTTCGTCCACGAGAAAACTCAACTCCGTCCGGCTCCGCTCTAGCAGAGGTGGCGCTTCTGTGACAGTAACCTCCTGGGACAGCGTGCCGACATCCAGATGGATATCCA
>DATEUS010000031.1:0-3458 GCA_035282985.1 Candidatus Acidiferrales bacterium | reverse complement strand
CCACTTCGACGACCAGCATGGACCCGGTGGCGGCGATGGCCGACATCTGCGACCAGTACAAGCTCTGGCTGCACGTGGACGCTGCCTACGCCGGCTCAGCCGACATCCTACCCGAGCAGCGCCAGGTGCTGGCCGGCTGCGAGCGCGCCGACTCCTTCGTCTTCAACCCGCACAAGTGGCTTTTTACGCCGTTCGACTTCAGCGCCTTCTACTGCCGACGGCCGGAGGTGCTGCGCGCCGCCTTCAGCCTGGTGCCGGAATACCTGCGCACGCCGGAAGACGCAGAGGCCCGCAACTACATGGACTACGGGATCCAACTGGGCCGGCGCTTCCGGGCGCTGAAGCTGTGGTTCGTGCTGCGCTACTTTGGGGCCGAGGGTGTGCGCGAACGGCTGCGGCAGCACATCGCCTGGGCGCAGGAGTTCGCCGGCTGGGTGGATGAGCATCCGGACTTCGAGCGCCTCGCCCCGGCACCGTTCAGCGTCGTGTGCTTCCGGGCTCGGCCGGCGGCACTGGCCGAGCGGCTAGCTACCTCCTGGAATGATGCCCGTGAAGAGATTGAAAGGTACCTCGATCAACTGAATGAAGCGCTATTGGAGGCGGTAAACGCCACCGGCGAGGCTTATCTCTCCCACACCAAGCTGAACGGACGCTTCACGCTGCGGCTGGCCATCGGCAACCTGCGTACCACGCGCCGCCACGTCGAGCGCGCTTGGCAACTGCTGCAGGAGCACGCCGCCCGCCTCGATCAGAAGCTCCGACCCCGCCCGCTGCGCTAGCGGGCTTATCGCCGAAAGAGCTGGACGACGAGGTCGCGCCGATCCATCTCTAGGTATGAGGCGACCTCCGCCAAGATAGCGCTGAGAGTTCCAACCCGGAGCTCTCTCTTGACCGGAATGGTTATGTGATGCTCAGGGCCCTTCAAGGACGAAGTGAGTCGGAGATGGCTGCCGGTCTGACGCAATCCTGTAGCCGTGGCGTGCGAGAAGCGAGACGAGTTCCTGCCCGCTGGTGTCGCGGGGGAGCTTCACACTGGAATGACCTCATCCTTGACCAAGTGCAGACGGATGAGATTGGGCCGGACGTCGGCGTCGAAGTGGCAGCGAACGGCATCCCGAACCAGGGCCCGCAGCTCATCGAGAGTATCAGCCTCGGTGAAGATCGCGTGTCCCAACGCGCGCGCCGTATACCCCCCTCCGGGGCTTCCTCAACGCTGAAGATGATCTCCGTGTCGGGCATCGCTCACTCCCGGGCCCGATTATACCCTGATTGCCCTGCGCTTCGGGAGCTGCTTGAAAACACCTGCGACGCCCCCTCGCCTGGACTGGAGGCTCTAACCGGCGGCGTGGCGTTAGCTCCTGCGATGGTTACGGGTGCTGTGAAAGCAGAAGGAAGAGGACCAAGTAGCGCTTCATGTTGCTGGTAATGAGAAAATTCTGCCGCACGTGCTCGCGGCCGTTTTCCCCGAGCCGCGCCGCCGCAGCCGGGTTCGAGAGCAGATAGCGAATCTGATAGGCGCAGCCTTCGACCGAATGGACCAGCATGCCAGTGTGCTTGTGGATGACCTGCGTGGGGATCCCGCCCACGGCGCCGGCCACCACCGGCTTTTTCTTCCACAGCGCTTCGGCCACCGTCAAGCCAAAGCCCTCCCGCAACGACTTCTGCACCAGGATGGTGGAGGCGCGTTGCAGGGCGTTGATCTCCAGCGCGCTCCACGGCGGCAACTCCAGCAGATGCACGTCGGGGTCGTTGCCCGCTGCCTCGCGCACTTCCGCCAGCACCTGCCCGCCTTCCGGATCGTCGGCGGCGCCGCCGCCCGCCAGCACCAACTGGCAGTCGGTGTACTTCTTCACCATCCGGTAGGCTTGCAGCACGCCCATCGGGTCCTTCAGCCGGTCGAAGCGCGAAATCTGCGTCGCGATGGGCCGGCGGGCATCGATGCCGAAGCGGTCGAGCACGCTCTGGATGTAGGCCGGCTCAAGCTCGCGGTTTTTTTCGGAAATCGGGTCGATGGCGGGATAGAAAAGATACTGCGGCATCGGGAGCTGCCGGGAAAAACGCGGAGACGAAAAAATCGCTGCATCGTAGCGGTTCACCCACGGCTCCAGAAACGACCACACCACCTGGTTAGGATGAGAAAGGTCAATGTGGCAGCGCCACACCCAGCCCTGCCGCCGCTCGCTCCCTTGCAGTTGGCGCTGCCGCGCCAGCGCCACTGGCTGCGGGTCGTGGATGACGATGAAGTCCTCGGAGAATTCCATCCGCTCGCGGTTCATCTCGTTGACGGCCAGGAAAAGCTCCAGCAGCTCCGGCCGCGGCTCGTAGGGCGCGCCGTGCAGCGCATTGTGGAAGGCCTTGGTGATTTCGAAAAAATCATTGCCGCCCGTGATGACGTCCCAGCGTGTGGGCACGCCCAGCTCCTGCAACAGCGGCACCATGCGGTTGAGGATCTCGGCCACCCCACCGCCCACCGAAGTGGAGTTCACCATCTTCACAGTGCGCCCCGCCAGCCGCCCCGCCAGCACCCGCAGCTCGTCAACCTCCGCGTGGCCGATGGCTTCGGTGTAGTCGTCGAGATGAACAACGCGCGGGATGGGAACGCTGCCGCCGCCCTCGCCCATCACTGCTCCACCCACGGCTGCCCCAGCTCCAGCACCTTCTGCCGCACTCCCTCCAGCGTGTTGGCGTAGATGTCAATCAGCTCGATCTGCTCGGCCAGCTCCGGCAAATCCAGGTTGGTGCGCAGCCAGAGCGAGAAATCGTTCGAGACCAGGTGGACGCGCAGCCGCGAAGTGAGAAAATGGAAGTGCAGCGAGCTGTGGCTGGCAGCTTCGACCCCGGCGAGAAATTCCTTCAGGGTACAGGCGCGCTTGCCCGTCGGCACGGTGATGGTGACGCCCTCGCAAAAATAGAACGGCTCGAAAGATTTCCGCCGTCCCGCCGCTGCGTTTCCCTTCAAGTAGGCGCCGATGATTTCCAGCAGTCGCGCCCGCAGGTCGTCGAGCGAGATGTAGTCGCGGATGTCCACCGCCGCCACCTGCTCGGCCAGCGGATGCTCGTTGCAGGCCGCCAGGATCCATTGTGCGAAGTCGTTGGTGAACCCCTCGGTGAGGTAGTGGTAGGTCTCGAGACTTTGAAAAGTGTGGTGGAAGATGGACGCCTTGCTGGCCGTCTTCAACAGCCGGTGGAGCTCCGCCAGCGTGGTCGCCTTCTCGGCGCAAATCCGAATCAAATACGATGCGGCGACAAACTGGAAGGGCTCTTTTGCCTGTTTCATCGCCTGAGCTCACTCCAGCGATTCAAAAACCGCGCTACTTCTCTCGGCGAGCGCAAGAAAAAGCTGGCAGCCGTCCTGCGGCGCCGGCCTATGAGGATGGAGATTCCCTGGAGCTTCTCGAAGACTCGTTCGTCGGTTGTGTCATCGCCGAGATAGAATACCAGGCACTGGGCCCGTCGCT
>DATEUS010000030.1:0-2211 GCA_035282985.1 Candidatus Acidiferrales bacterium | reverse complement strand
CTTTCTGCTTCCCGGTAAAGAATTAGGGGCGCCGCTTGAGCACGGGCGGCTGGTCCTCTTTCTCCTCTCCTTCTTTCTCTTCCTGGTCGCCTTCGCGCTTGCGCAGGGTGGGGCGGCCTTCCTCCTTCTCCTCGACGCTGCGCCCGGCCATCAGCGTCGCCAAGCGCTGCTTGACCTTGTCGAACTCCGAGCTGGTGATGACGTACTCTTCCCGCGCCGGCAGCAACTCGGCAATCTCGGCCTGCGCCTTGGTCACACGGTCCTGGGTGGGCGGGTGCGAAGAGAAGATCTTGGGGACCGACCCGGGCCGCTTGCGCTCAATCTCGCGAATCTTCTCGAAGAAGGTGATGAAGGAAGTGGGGTCGTAGCCCGCCTTGTACATGTACTGAATGCCCAGGAAGTCGGCTTCGCGCTCGGCGTTGCGGGAGAATTTCAGGAAGGCCAGGGGCAGGCCGAAGTTCAGACCCTGGTAGATGCCGTAGCCGGCCCAGCCGCCGGGGCCGAAAATGATGAGCGGAATCATCGCCCACTGAGCGATCTGGGCCTTGGTGGCGGTACGAGTGCCGTGGCGGGCGGTGACGTGGGCAATCTCGTGGGCCATGACGCCGGCCAGCTCGGCCTCTTCGTCCGCCGCCAGGACGAGGCCGGAGTTGACGAAGAAGAAGCCGCCGGGCAGGGCGAAGGCGTTGAGCTCGTCGGAGTCAATCACCTTGACGGTGAAGGGCACGCGGGCGTCGGAGTTGCGCACCAGATTCTGGGCCACGCGGTCAACGTACTCGATCACCACCGGGTCTTCCACCAGCCGCGCCGACTGCTCCACCATCTGGGCCAACTGCTTGCCCAGGGCGATCTCCCGCTCCAGCGAATAGAGGTTCCAGCCTTTGCCGACGTCGCGCTCGCCGATTTTGTCGACGTCCTTCTTGTCGTCGCCGGCCAGCGCCGCCGGGGGCGCCAGCAGCAACAGACTCAAGAGCAAAACCAGGGCCGGTCGTACTGTGTGCCGCATACTCGTCTCCCTCTCTCCCCCATCCTAGCACTGCCGAGGGGGCAATCCAAGCCTCCGGGTCTCCTTCTAGTTGGATGGCCCCGGGCGGACAAAAGTTTCCCGCCGGAACAACACGGCCGGCAGTGCTTGACGCCGCCGCCGCCTTGGGTCTAAAGTCGCACAAGCAATAGATCACAGCCGGGAGGCGCGCTTGCCCCGCAACATCCTGATGGGCCAGGTCTGGAAGGACAACACCAAGGGTGAGAACTATCTGGTGACCCGGGTCTATCAGGAGGTTTTCACCACTTACGCCGTGCTGCGCAAGGTGGGGGATGAGGCCGGGGGCACGGTGCGGGTCAAGGTGCAGAAGAGCGCCGAGGGCGTCGCCCTGCCCGGCTACACCTTCACCCAGGAGGAGCAGTAAGAGGGATCCGCCTGCCTGATGATTGCCCGCCTGCTCGAGCTAATCAGTCATTTCATCATCAGCGTGATTTCTGCCGGGGGCTACGCGGGCATCGTGGTTCTGATGGCCATCGAGTCGGCCTGCATCCCGCTGCCCTCGGAGATCATCATGCCGTTCTCCGGCTACCTGGTGGCCGAGGGCCGCTTCAGCCTCTGGTGGGTGGGCGTGGCCGGAGCGGTAGGGTGCAATGTGGGCTCCATCGTCGCTTACTGCGCGGGGGCGTGGGGCGGGCGGCCGCTGATCGAGCGCTACGGGCGCTACCTGCTCATCACCCACCGCGATCTGGCCTGGGCTGACCGTTGGTTTGCCCGCTACGGCGACGCCACCGTCTTCTTCGCCCGGTTGCTGCCGGTCATCCGCACCTTCATTGCCTTGCCGGCCGGCGTCGCCCGCATGAATTTCCTGCGCTTCAATGTCTACACCTTCCTGGGGTCGCTGCCGTGGTGTCTGGCGCTGGCTTGGCTGGGGCTGAAGTTTGGGGAGCACTATCAGGAGGTCATCCGACCCTGGTTCCACAAGTTCGACGTGCTCATAGGGCTGGTCTTGCTGGCGGCGGCCGTGTGGTTCATCCGCTCCCGTTGGCGGGAGCTGCGCGCCCCTGACTCCCCAGCGGACTAGCGGCTGAAGGCGACAAGCCCGGGAGACAGAGTTGCGGGGCATTCAGATGGAGCGGGCGCCGAGCCGGACGATGTCCTCCACCTGCATCGGCTCGCGGGTCAGGAAAGGCTCCGCGTAGCGCACTTCGATCAACTCACCGTAGTAG